>JAXHUS010000569.1:11136-14122 GCA_034189305.1 Thermodesulfobacteriota bacterium
GGTGATTCCAGGTAGAGACATTGAGGTTTTTATATACACTCCTGAAGAGTTCGATGACATTGCACATAGAAAGTTTATTCAACGGGCATTAAAGGAAGGAAGGATCATATATGAGTCTGGATAAAGAACAATACGAGGCAACCAGATGGATAGATACTGCCATAGAAGACCTGGAAGCTTCCCGGGCATTGTTGGAAAAGAAAAAGTTCTCTCATGCATGTTTTTTTGCGCAGCAATGCGGTGAAAAGGCATTGAAGGCTCTTTGGTTTAACCTGGGGCATGACCCGTGGGGGCATTCCATTCAGAAGCTCATCGCAGAGTTGCCCGATCCTGCCGTTTTGAACCAGATGGAAAATCTGCTGGAAGAGGCGGCAGTTTTAGATCGATATTATATTCCCACCAGATATCCCAATGGCCTGCCTGATTTAACCCCTGGAAAATACTATTTTGAAAAAGATGCAACCCTTTGTATCACATCTGCTCAAAATTTGGTGGAACAGGTTAAGAGGTGCATGGGACAAAATCATTAAAGTATTTTTCATTTTTTATTGTGGTTGCTGGTCTTTCATATGTATAAACTGGTAGCTTTCCCAAATGATCCTATCTATAAATATTATGAAAAGGGTGAGATTAAACCGCGCTATTACAATCCTGGAAATCTATTCCATGAGGTACATTTAGTTTCTCTCTGCAAACAAGATATTGAGGCGAAAAAAGTACAAATGCTGGCAGGAGATGCACAGTTAGTGATTCATTCTATTGGACGACCTTCAATCTTTAGCTTGCCTCTGTTCCTTCTAAAAGTTCTCAATATTGTAAGACAGATCCAACCGAGCGTAATCAGAGGGTATGGTGTCTGGCAAGCTGGAAGTTTAGCAACTTATGCCGGTAAAAAGTTGAAAATACCGACAGTTGTTTCTTTACATACCGAACCTGATGAAGTCAGGAAAAATAATAAGGCTTTCCGGTATAAACTGGCAAAAATTTTAGAGTGTTATTCTCTGCACAATACAAACGCCGTTATATGCGTGAGCAAACATGTTGAACAATTTGCCCGAAGACATGGGGCAAAAAGAACTGTGGTAATTTATAACAAGGTTTATAGTGATCAGTTTTCACGAGAAATCAAAAAAAAAGAGAATCGACCAACCATCCTTTCAGTGATGCGTCTTGAGCTTCCTAAAAATCCGGATTATTTGATAAGGGGCATTAAGGGATTGGGTGTGAATCTTTTAATTATAGGTCAAGGTGAGCTTGAAGAAAATCTCAAAAACCTGGTAAAGGAACTGGGCTTGAAGGAGAAGGTGGAATTTATACGTACTGTGCCCAATACTGAGATACACAGTTATTATCAATCAGCCGATATTTTTGCCATATCAACGCAATTTGAAGGCTTCTGCATACCCGTACTGGAGGCAATGGCGGCCGGATTGCCCATCGTAGCCAGTAATACAGATCCTATTCCTGAAATCCTTGAAGGGACCGGGATGATTGTTGAGAGAAACCCGGAAGCATTCCACACTGCATTTAAAAAACTGTTGGGAGACCCTGAGTTATGTAAAAGCATGGGTAAGAAAGCCATGGCAAGAGCCAGAGATCTGGATGGCACAATAATGGAACAGAAAGAATACCGGTTATATAAAGAATTTTTATAACAGTTCACAGGGGTCGGAGATCAGTTTTCAGTTAATCTTTTATATTTGCTCAATAAAGGGGGGCAGTGAGATGAAAAAGGACCTTGCAGCAAAGGCACAAAGGACGCGGGGTAAAATATTTTTTCCTTTGCCGTCCTCTCAACGGCAAAGGAAAAACATAAGTTTCTTTGCGTCTCTGCGGTGAAAATAGGGTTGCAAAAACTCCTTACCTCTATTTATTGAGCTATTAGTTTCTATGTTTGCTGTTATTTTAGCTGGTGGAAAGGGAATGCGATTGAGACCATTGACTGAAGATATGCCAAAGCCGATGGTCCTAATAGGTGGCAAACCGATTTTAGAACATCAATTAGAAGTGCTTTGCCGGTACGGAATAAAAGATGTTTACATATTGACAGGCTATATGGGTGATGTTATAGAAAATTACTTCCGTCACGGAAAGTCGTATGGTGTTAATATAACTTACTTGCGTGAGAAAATTCCCCTTGGAACGGCCGGCCCGGTTAAACAGCTGGAGGGTAAAATAGATAAAGATTTTATACTCCTCTACGGCGATATTGTGTTCAATGTAAAACTTAAGGATTTCATTGCTTTCCATGAAAGCAAGAAAGGAGCGGCAACACTTATTGTACATCCCACTGATCACCTTTATGATAGTGATCTTATAGTAACGGACGATGATTCAACAATAAACCGGATATTGCCCAAACCGCATGAAGACGGGTATTATAGAAATATAAGCAATGCTGCTATATATCTATTGTCACCAGTGGTTTTTAAATACATAATTTCCGGGGTGCAATCTGATTTTATGAGGGATGTCTTTCCAATTATGCTTCAAAATTCAGAAAAATTATTTGCATACAAAACCAATGAGTATATAAAAGACATAGGAACTTTTGACAGACTCAAGAAGGTAGATTCGGACTTTCTGACGGGAAGGGTGAAAGGTTCGTCAAAGGAATCCCCGGTACCTGCCATTTTTATTGATAGAGACGGCACCCTTATAAAAGAAATTGATTTTTTACACAGGACTGAAGATCTTGAATTATACGATTTTTCATCGTCCGCAGTTGGTAAACTCAATCAATCGGAGTATTTATGTATTATTGTCACAAACCAGTCGGTTGTTGCCAGGAACCTCTGCAATATATCAACCGTACAAAAGATACACAATAAACTGGAAACATTACTCGGTATGGATGGAGTTTATTATAAAAACCACAATAATGATTGAGGTGTGATAATAGATTTTCTAACGAAAGATGCTGCTGTTATGCTGCATAAACTTACATAGGAGGAATCAAAAAAAATGAGTGAAGGAAAGAAGGTTG
>JAXHUS010000057.1:0-2267 GCA_034189305.1 Thermodesulfobacteriota bacterium
CCGGAATAACAGCGGGGATAATTTCAATTTTAGTTCACTGCCTTTTTGATGCCAATCTCCATCAATTTCCCATAGTTTTACTTTTTTCATTATATATTTCATTTCTTATATACCTTTCAGGAGACATAAAAAAGAGCATATATGTTTTTATTCCCAAGAAAAGCTATCTCTTTCTAACACTATTTCTTTTATTGTTGACCGGTTTTTTAATTATGAGGTCAGGCTTGGGATTTTTCTATTTTCAGAAGGGGGATAGTAATTTAAAGCGGGGTGAGTTTGAAAAAGCTTCGGATAATTATCGCACGGCCGTTTTTTTTGATCCCGGTAATACCCGTTACCATAAGGCACTTATCCAAAGTATCTGGTTTAACGGGAAAATTCCGGAAATAACAAGATGTAAGGATGCATTAAAAAAAGCGATACTTGCCCGGAAAATTAATTCTGTGGATCCTGAAATCAGAGCTATAAAGGGAAATTTGTATTTTTCCCTATCCCGTTTTACAAAGAATAAAAAAGAAAGAAGGGAAAATCTTGACAATTCAATCTTAGCTTTAAAAGAGGCTTTAAAAATAGATCCTTATAACCCTTTTTATCGAAAGGAACTTGGATTATACTATGTTTATACCGGAAATTATAATAGAGGGGAAAAGGAATTGCTAAAAATAGTAGAGATGGAGCCGAATTTTTTGCCTGCACTTATTGTACTGGGAAATATTTATGCAAAAAAGGGGGAATTTGATAAAGCCGTTAGAGAATATAAAGAGGCGTTAAAAATAAAAAACAAGTACCAAAATAAAAATTTGCGTGATGATTGGGACAGACAATTTTTAAATATAGATGCTAAAATCATAATGGAAAAAATCTCTATCCTTGAAAATCATAAGAGATAACTTAATGTAAACGAATAAATTACTAAACAGTAAAAAAGAGAGATATTGTGATATTAAAAAAAGTACCTTCTTCCAAAATAAAACGTTTTTTGCAGAATTTTATCCTGCCCCTATCGATTTTTATCTTTTTTTTAGATAGTTGTACTTTATATAAGTTAAAAGATGATAGTGATAAAATACCCAACTTCCACAAAGTGAATAATTTACTCTATAGGGGAGGGCAGCCCACTAAAAAGAGTTTTTTATCACTAAAAAAATTAAATATTAGCGTTATTATAAACCTCCGCTCTACATGTGAGGATGTAAAAGAAGAGGGGGAAATAGCTGAGGCTATGGGAATGAAGTTTGTAAGTATTCCCTGGAAACTGTGGAATCCTTTCTGTATTCCAAAAGATGAAGACGTTACAATTTTTTTGAATACCTTAAAAAAAGAACATGAAAAAGGCAAAAAAGTTTTTGTTCATTGTCTTCATGGGAGGGATAGGGCTGGAATTATGATTGCGTGCTACAGGATTTCTGAATGTAAATGGTCTTTTGAAAATGCCTATGAAGAGATGAAAAAATATGGGTTTTTATGGTGGTGGTATTTTAGATTTAAAAGCTATCTTTATGAATTTAGTGAAAAAAATAAGTAAATATTTACTTAAAATTTTTTTACAACTTCGGTTTACTTTGTTATTGATTTGAAGAAAGTTCTTGACAATTTCCTCTTAATTAATTAGCTTAAACCTATGCCGAGGTAGCTCAGTCGGTAGAGCAGAGGACTGAAAATCCTCGTGTCGGCGGTTCGATTCCGTCCCTCGGCATATTCTGTAGTATTTCTAACCATCTTCAGGTAATTAATTGTGACTTGACAGATAAATACAAATAATCAGTTTATACCTTGACAATAATCAAGGATTTTTTTATATTTACAAAAATTTCAAAGGAGGTGAGAAATAAATGGCGGAGGAAGTCGGAACAAAATGCAGCAAATGTGGGAATAAGACTGTTGATAAGGTTTATACCTTTGATGAGGACGGCAATGTGATATGTGCTAAATGCTATGCAAAATAAGTAAATTTATTTTATTTTTTATGATAAAATAAACTTACATATAGATTTTTGTTAAATTAGCAGGGTAAGCGATAAAAAGATTTTACAAAGGAATTTATAAACTGCTAAATTACTGAGCCATATCAGGACACAGGTTTTTAAAGATACATTACAGATAACTATTTTAATAGTAAACTCTTTTAATCTTTTTTATCTGTGTCCGAAATGGTAATTCCTTACAATATTAAAATAATTTAATGGTTTCTGTGAAAAAAAATATACTTACCTTCAGTATTATATTGTCTCTTCTTTTCCTTTTTGGGGCAAAAAGTGTTGATGCTT
>JAXHUS010000570.1:0-3243 GCA_034189305.1 Thermodesulfobacteriota bacterium
GGTGTTTATTCTTTGCTGTTTTTCCTTTTGGGGCTGAAATGGTCTCTACCCATAGATAAAATGAGCCTCTTTGTATATAATTATCTGTATTTTCCGGAATCCAGGTTCCATGTAGAACTTTCATAAAATTATCATCCATTCATCTAAAATCAATTAATATAATATATAAAATAATTTTAGATGGGGGGAACAAGAAAAATTGCCGGTTACAAATTAGAAGACAGAAAACAGAAGACAGGGGAAGATATAAACTCTTTGCTCTGACAGATGGGGAAATTGCGACTGTAGAGAGAAGAAATAGATAACCGATTCTCTCATTCAGACACAACAGACAGCTCAACAGACAGCTTTAGCTGTCCGTCTGAAATAAAACTATCTGTCTCAAGCGGGGCAGAAGGGAGCAGGCATAAGCAATAATAAAACCGGATGGGAAAGGGACGCCCTCCGACTATTTTTCAGTTTATTCTGTTATTTGAATTTTTAATTTGCTAAAAATTGCTGCTGCAATTTTTGGTTTGATGCAGGATACCGGCCCGCCGGAATGAGCTCAAATTTTAAAATATCCTTAAAAACATACATCCTTTCAATGATCTCAGAAGGCTTCATTTGTTGCTTATTCCCCTCTCTCCAATCTTTTTTTTCAACTGTTCCCATGACCAAATAATTATTACCAATAATTTCAGGATTAATTCGACTAAAGCCTGTTGTCAGCAAATGTTCTAAATCAGACTCCTTGGCAATAATCAAATCACAATTTAAACAATATTTACACTGCTTGTTCAACAAGAGCATTTGATGTGGTTCAATATGGATGACAAGCGGAAATTTTCTTACTTTCGTTTTGGCATCACATTTAGGGCATCTGGTAAAGGCACAGTTTTTATAAGGATTAAGAAAGAAATAGTGACGCGCTTCATATTCTTCATTTTGGATGCTCGCTGTGGTTTCTTCACCATCATCAAATAACCTGTTAAATTCTTTAGCTTTCATAGTATAAATCCAATTTTTTTACAAGTCATTTTCTGACTTTTATTTTTATGGTGGAATTTGTGAAATCTGGAAATATCCATGAAATCAGAAATGTATTTATTTGGGTGTATCTGCGAAAATCTGTGTCCTAAAGTTATTTGATTAAACTATTTTACTCCGTTTTAACTGGAAAAGTGTAATTTATTTGTTATCTAACAGAAAAATCCAATAAAATTTTAAAATCCAGTAAAATCAAATTTAATCCCTTTTACGATTTAAATAATACAAAATAGGAACTACCATGCGAGAAAAAAGGGTGGATGACACTTCACCTGCCATAAGGGAAATAGCAAGTCCCTGGAATATGGGGTCAAACAAAATAACCGAAGCACCGACGATTACTGCAAGGGCGGTGAGTAACATAGGTCTGAACCTTATTGCTCCAGCATCTACCACTGCTTTCTCTAATGTCATGCCTTCCTTTAATCTCATTTCAATGAAATCTCCAAGGATTATAGAGTTCCTAACCACAATTCCTGCACCTGCAATAAATCCAATCATGGATGTTGCTGTAAAAAAGGCTCCCATAAGGGCATGAGCAGGAATAATACCAATAAGACTTAAAGGTATAGGGGACATTATTGTAAAGGGAATGGTAAAAGACCTGAACCACCCCACCACAAGGATATAGATTAGGATTAGCACTCCTGCAAAGGCAAGTCCCAGATCACGAAAGACCTCATAGGTAATATGCCATTCGCCATCCCATTTTAAGGCAATTTTATTGGTTAAAAAGGGTTGTTTTGTTGAATATTGCTGGATTTCATATTCTCCAGGAATTTTTAGGGTTTTTATAGACTTTTTCAATTTTAAAATAGCATACACCGGACTTTCCTCAGCTCCTGCCACATCACCGGTTACATAGACCACAGGTTTAAGATTTTTATGATAAATATTTTGTTCTCTTACGCCCTTTCTTACCTTTACCAGTTCAGAGATGGGTATCATCTTACCTGAAGCATTAGAAAGATATATATCTTCTAGATCAGAGATATGGGATCGCTCTTTTCTGGGAAACTGAAGGAAGATGGGTACATCCTCCCTTTCATCAGGAAGATGGGCAAGACCTACAACTTCTCCTCCTGAGGCTACTTTTAGAGCTGATACAATATCCTTTGTGGATATACCAGAAAAGGCAGCCTTTTCCTTGTCTACAACAAAAGTATATTTGGGTTGTTTTTCCTCAACATACCAGTCTGCATCTACCACCCCTTCTGTATCCTCAAATATTTTGAGAATTTTTTTTGCTACCTGGATTTGCTCCTCATAATCGGGACCATAAATTTCTGCCACAAGGGTCTGGAGAACAGGAGGTCCTGGCGGAATTTCAGCAATCTTTATTCTGGCCTTATATTGTTGGGCAATTTTCGTAAGGTGGGGTCTTACTCTTTTGGCTATATCATGGCTTTGGGCTTTCCTTTTCCCTTTAGAAAGGAGATTTACCTGAATACCGGCAATATTTGGCCCTCTTCTTAAAAAGTAATGTCTGACCAGACCGTTAAAATTATAAGGGCAGGCAATGCCCACATAAATTTGATAATCAGTTACTTCAGGGACAGTGGAAAGATACTGGCCAAGCTTTTGTGTCACATGAGCTGTCTCTTCCAGTGTAGTTCCTTCAGGCATATCCACCACCACCTGAAATTCACTTTTATTATCAAAGGGAAGCATCTTAACAATTATTACTTTAAAGGCAAAAAGAGACATCATCAAAAAAAGGAGTAAAATTGTGCCTCCAAGAAAAGCCCACCTCCATCTGGCAAACCTTATCATCTTTTCCATAACTTTTCTGTACCATTGGGTAAAAATATCTTCTTTTTCAGAACTTTCTTCACCTGCGACCTTTTTTCTTCCCAGAATATGGTAGGCAGTCCAGGGAGTAATGATAAATGCGATTGCCATGGAAAAGAGCATGGCAACTGACGCTCCTACTGGAATTGGTCTCATATACGGCCCCATCAATCCCCTTACAAAGGCCAGGGGAAGTATTGCTGCAATCACTGTAAATGTAGCCAGAATTAAGGGACTTCTGACTTCATTTACCGCCCCTACAATGACATCAATAACAGAACGACCTTTGTTTTTTGGTAACCTGAAGTGGCGAATTATGTTCTCCACATCAACAATGGGATCATCTACTAAAATACCAATGCAGAAAATTAATGCAAAAAGGGTCACTCTATTTAAGGTATAGCCAAAACAGTAATAGATGAA
>JAXHUS010000571.1:0-3837 GCA_034189305.1 Thermodesulfobacteriota bacterium
AGTTCCCTTGACAAACTCAGTATCTTAAGTGGCAGAGAAAAAGAGGCCTCCAACTGGCATCACTATGGAACGGGCCAGAGAATTTCGTTTCTCCTTTCATGTACAAATAACCCGTCTTTAATCAGGAGGCATGACAGGAAAGTGCAACTTTTAAAGGGCGCCTTTTTGTCATTATTAATAATCGGAACACTATTTAAAATCTATACGAATTACTCTCATATAGAAAAATCAATATTTTTAGAAATAAATAAAAAAATATGCCTGAAAAAAATAGAGAAAGAACCTAAAAACGCCGACCTCCACTTTATCCTGGGAAATATTTATTATGAACAAAAAAAATTTGGTTTAGCCTATAGTGAATTTCTTGCGACTTTAAAACTTTTTCCTGCAAACTATGAAGCTTTAAATAGTATTGCCTGGATACTTGCAACAAAAGAGGATTTCTATAACCCATCCCTTGCTCTAAAATATGCTCAGGCTGCCTATAGCTTAAATCAATCTCCGCATATTTTAGATACATTGGCAGAAAGTCTATTTATCAACAATAAAATTGATGAAGCTGTTATATATATTAAGAAAGCTATTAAAAAGCATCCTCCCGACACTTCTTATTATATAAAGCAGCTGAATAAATTTAAGTCCGCAAAAAAGATAAAAAATAGCTTATAATTGTTTTATCAGGGGTATGTATCCGTCATCATTGGTATTCTTTAAAGTAGCGGAAGCTGCAAATCAGTCTTTATGCAATCTTCACCAAAATGAGACCTTTAATCTAAAAAATTTATTTGCATTTTTAGGGAGAATTAATAACTTTATTTTTCTCTTATATAGTTAAAGAGTTTTTGGATTATATTTTATACAAGAGTCTTTAAATATTCATTCGAGTCACTACACAAAAAAAGTAATAAAGTATTTTCAGGTTAATCTTGTCTTTAAATGACCAGAATGATAATTTTATAAGGATTTGTAATATTAAATAAAAAAAGGAGTTAGAAATTAATATAAAGATAATCTCTTTTGATGTGGATGGGACTCTGGTAGATATGGCCTTCAATGATTTTATCTGGTATCAGGCAATGCCTTCTTTAGTGGCACAAAAAGAAAAAAAATCCTTTGAAAATGCATACAAAAAGGTAATAAGGGAATATAATCGAATAGGGGAACATGATCTTCGCTGGTATGATCTGAATTTCTGGCTGGATTTTTTTAAGATTTCAGTGTCTTCAAAAACGCTTCTAATGTCTAATGTGGATAAGATAAAAGTATTCCCTGATGTTGTACAGACCCTCAATTCTTTAAAAAATAGATATAAACTGATTCTATTGACCTCTATGCCCAGGGATTTTCTTGATGTAAAAATTGAGTCTATTAAATCTTATTTTACACATCAATTTTCCACTTTAAGCGATTTTTCACGGATCAAAGATGCATTCTCCTTTCAAGAGATATTTAATATTTTATCTATTAATCCCTGGGAATTTTTACATATTGGTGATCACTGGAAGTTCGATTATCTGGCATGCAAAGAAGCGGGGGGGCATGCTATCTTCCTTAACCGTGATGGAAAAGAAGAAAATCATACTGACAGTGGGGAAACTATTTATAATTTGAAGGAACTTTTAAAATTTGTCAAATAATTCCTATTTTGTATATCAACAAAATTTTGAAGTAATTGTTGTGGGAGGGGGGCATGCCGGGTGTGAAGCAGCCCTTGCCGCATCACGAATGGGTCACCTAACACTACTTCTTACCATAAACTTAGATAATGTTGCTGTTATGTCATGTAATCCGGCCATCGGAGGCCTTGCAAAGGGACAGCTGGTGAGGGAAATTGATGCTTTAGGAGGGGAAATGGGTAAAAATATTGATGCCACCGGAATACAATTCAGAGTACTGAATACAAAAAAAGGACCGGCGGTTCATTCATCCCGGGCACAGGCAGACAGACAGCTTTATCGCTTGCGAATGAAAAAGGTTCTTGAGGATCAGAAAAATTTAGTTATAAAACAGGCCCTGGTTGAGAGACTGATTGTGGAAGATAATAAAGTTAGGGGTGTTGAAACCACTCTCTTTGAAAGATTTTTAGGCGATACCGTTATTCTTACTACAGGAACTTTTCTCCGGGGAGTTATTCACATAGGACTTATGAGTTTTGCTTCCGGCAGATTTGGGGATCCTCCTTCTAATAAATTATCCCAGAATTTAAAAGGATTAGGGTTTAAATTAGGTCGTTTAAAAACAGGCACAACACCAAGATTGGATGCAAAAACTATTGACCTGTCAGTCCTTGAACCCCAATACGGGGATATTTCCCCTAAACCCTTCTCTTTTAGCACTGAAAAATTAGCCCAGGGAAAGGTATGCTGCTACATTACCCATACCAATGCATTAACCCACAAAATAATAAAGGATAATCTTGACCGATCACCCCTTTATACAGGAATTATTAAGAGCACAGGGGTAAGATACTGTCCTTCAATTGAAGACAAAATTGTCCGATTTGCTGCAAAAGAACGCCATCAAATTTTTCTTGAACCGGACGGACTTGAAACAAAAGAAATATATCCAAATGGTCTTGCCACAAGCCTTCCTATTGATGTGCAATTAAAAATGTTACGAAGCATAAAAGGCCTTGAACATGTGGAGATAATGAGGCCAGGGTATGCTATTGAATATGATTACATTTATCCCACCCAGCTAAAACCTTCTTTAGAAACAAAATTAATAAAAAACCTGTTTTTTGCTGGTCAGATAAATGGAACGACAGGTTATGAAGAGGCTGCCGCTCAGGGTCTTATAGCTGGCATTAATGCATCCTTTGCCATAGATGGAAGGCCTTCTTTAGTTCTTTGCCGTTCTGAAGCTTACATTGGAGTTTTAATTGATGATCTTGTAACCAGGGGTACGAATGAGCCATACCGGATGTTTACCTCACGGGCGGAATACCGTCTCCTTTTACGGGAAGACAATGCGGATATAAGACTTAAAGAAAAGGGTTATAATCTCGGTTTAGTTGATTCAAAGGATTACAAAAAATGTATAGAGAAAAATGAAATGATTGAAAAAGAATTAAGAAGATTAAAGGAAATAAAAATTTCACATGTAAGGGATGAAAATAAGATTTTAGAAGACCTGGACATTTCGCCTTTAAAAAATGCTCTCTCTTTTTATGATTTACTGAAAAGACCCGGGGTTTCTTATTATGATTTAGTTTCCTTTTTACCAGACAAAAATCTGCCTGATGATGAAGTTATAAGACAGGTTGAGATACAGATAAAATATGAAGGATATATAAAAAGACAACAGCAAGAGATAGATAAATTCAAAAAATTGGAGAATTTAAAAGTTCCTTTTGATTTAGACTATCAAAACCTGCCCGGACTTTCAAATGAAGCAAAAGAAAAACTTTCTAAAATCCGTCCCCTTTCCATTGGTCAGGTATCACGCATTTCAGGAATTACTCCGGCCAGTATTTCAGCTATTATGATAAATTTAAAAAGGATAGGTTTAATCACCACCAATAGCTGATGCCATTTTAAATATAGGTAAATACATTGTAATAACGAGCCCTCCTACGGCCCCACCTAAAAATACCATCATCATTGGTTCTAAAAGTGAGGTTAAGGCTTCTACAGCAACATCTACCTCTTCATCGTAAAAATCAGCAATTTTATTTAGCATGGCATCCAGTGCACCTGTTGCCTCTCCAACAGATATCATCTGAATTACCATTGGAGGAAATACACCACTTTCCCCAAGGGGTTCGGCAATAGTCTTCCCTTCGCTAATACTTGCCCTTGTAATATAAATTGCTTTCTCAACAGTTTTGTTTCCGGC
>JAXHUS010000572.1:0-4915 GCA_034189305.1 Thermodesulfobacteriota bacterium
CTTATATCCACCGGAAAGGAGGGATGAAATAAAACATCCTTTACCCCTGCAGTCAAAGGATTTTTAGAACCAAGGCTCAGTAATTCATTTTTAAACCGGGTTTCCTTTTTTTTACCCCCGGGCATTTTACCTTTTTCCGGTTCAATAATAATAACGGGCCGTTGTTCCGGTCTGGGGCCAACTCCAACCAGAGCGGAACGATAGACATCCTTATGTTGATTAAATATTGCCTCACAACAAACGGGAAATAAAATTTTATTCTTTGTTATAACCAAATGGCTCTTCCTACCGCAAAACCATATTCTATTCAGAGCATCCATATAGCCTACATCTCCCATACGGTGCCAAACAGCATCCCCATCATATATTTTGGCCAGGGCGGTTAATTTCTCTTTCTTGTAATATTCCTCTGTAACTACGGAACCCTTTGCCGCAATTTCACCGATCTTTCCCTCTGGTAGCGTCAGATCTTCATTCCATTCTGGAATTATCCCGTCATATATTTTAATAATTTTCAGGGTTATATCCGGAAAAGGTTTACCCACACAGATACCCGCGCCTTTAAGGGTTTTATCAAGGGTTCCGTAAAGAATTTCCGTACCGTTTATAGAAGTTAGAGGAAGGGCTTCTGTTGCACCGTAAGGTGTATGGACATCTGCATCTTTTTCTATAATTTGTTTTAATTTAGAAATAATTGTCCCTGAAACCGGCGCGCCGGCTATCAGGATTCTCTTGATGGAAGGAAGCTTTATATTATTTTTAATGCAAAAAAGTGACAATCCATGGAAAAGGGCGGGTGAACCGAAGATATTAGTGACTCCCTGGTTATTTATGGCCTCAATAATCTTTAAGGGATCCGCTAGGGCAGGTCTGGTAGGATTCATATCAGGAATAATACATGTCATTCCCAGACAAATGCTGAAGAGGGCAAAGAGTGGAAATGTGGGCATATCCACTTCATAGTCTTTAGTATTATAATAATTTTTCAGGTAAGTCACCTGAGCATCGAACATCTTATGGCGGTAAACAACACCCTTTGGAGGACCGGTACTGCCGGTAGTAAATAAGATAGCAGCCGGGTCATTATCTTTCATTCCGGCAACAGGGAATTCCTTCCATTCTTTTTCCCTTATCCGGTCAAGGGTTGCCCCCCCCCAGAACCATCTTCTTCCAATGGTTACATAATATTTAATGCCTTTGAAATACCTCCCATAGAAGATTCTTAGAGCATGGGCCAGTGAAACACCAATAAAAGCCTCAGGTTCAACTTCTTTGATACATTTAACAAGGCTGGATTTACCTATCCCGGGATCAATAAGAACCGGTATCGCTCCTATTTTAAAAAGAGCAAAGGTAAGCCCGATGAATTCAAGACCCGGTCTTACCATCAAAACTACCCTGCTTCCCTGTTTGATCCCCATTTTTGTAAGACCGTAAGCATAAAGATCGCTTTCCTGATTAAGCTGCTTATAAGTGAGATGGGTATAAGAAACACGATCTTTTGAATCTCTCGAATGGGGAAATACAATCGCCCGTTTAAATGGAATTCTTTTTGCCATCTCGGGCAAATAAGAAGCAATATTCAATACCCTGTCTCCATTTTCCATTTATTGGTCATGTCTTTTCAAGAAACTCCTTAATCCAGGGAACAATCCGCTCATGTGCATCTTCAACTACATAATGGGCGGCATCCTTTATAATTTTTACCTCGGCATGGGGGAAGAAGCCTTTCCATAATTCAAGAAATGGTAATTTGAAACAAAAATCCTTTTCTCCCCATAAAATAATCATTGGGTGCCGCTTGAATTTCCAGAGGCCCTTTTCGATAGATTCCATTAAGGTGAAACTTGAATCCGTAGGATTCAGAGGGATATCCCTCACAAATTTTAATATGGCAATACGATTGGCATAGCTGTTATATGGAGCTAAATACCCTGTCCTGACCTGTTTTGTAATTCTATCCCGATGGTTACATGCCATATAAAGAGCTAACACTGCAAAGGCATTAAAAAAGCGTACAACTATGTCACCGATAATCGGAAGGCGGCAAAAATAAATTCTCCATGGAATTGTGGATGAGGAGGAAAAAAAAGCTGCTGTGTTGAAAATTATAAAACGTCTGATATTCTCCGGATTTCGTATGGCATATCCCATACCAATAGCTCCTCCCCAATCATGAAGGACCAGGGTTACTTTTTGAAGTTTAAGCCTGTCTATTAAAATTTCTGTATTATTAATATGCTGCAAAAGGGTATAATTATAATTCTGGGGCTTATCAGACAGACCACATCCCATATGGTCGGGAACTATAACCCGGTTTTTCTTACGCAATCCAACAATTATATTTCGATAATAAAAAGACCATGTGGGATTACCATGGAGCATAACCACTGGATCCCCTTCACCTTCATCCAGATAATGGTATTTATAGCCGTTAATATCTAAAAAGTGGGATTCAAAGGGGTATAAAATTTTAAATTTTTCAAACCGTGCAGACATTTTAAATCAGTGCATTCAGCCATAAGCAAAATAAAAAGGTAATGGTAATGATTCGCAAAAGCTGTGTTTTATTATCACAGGATGTTTCTCTATACAATGATTTTAGCTGAAGCTTGAGACTGATAGCTGAATGTTTAGCAGTTTCTTTACCATTCCACGCCAAGCATAAGACAAACAAGACCGCTTCCAATGCCAAGCATGGCCACTTTATCACTCTGTTCAATAAAACCCTCCTCAACCCCTATAGCAAAGGTAATAGGAAGGGAAACCGAACCAATGTTGCCTAAATAATGAGCGGTGGAAAAATCTTTGGATAAGTCCAGTCCCAGGAGATCCAATAACGGTTTTCGTTGCGTAGCTCCAATCTGGTGACATGAAACTTTATCAACATCTTCATTACTCCACCCCAACTCTTTTTTTGTGGCTTCCCAGGTGTCCAGTGCCAGTAAATGTCCATTTTTTATAAGTTCTTCAGCATTTGTCTGCATGGCAGGATGATTATTAGAGTAAAAACAGGCATCGGGTACTACACGGCAAAGTCCGTTATGCTGTGATGCGGTTCGTGAAGAACCGCCAAGAAGCTTATGCCCGGTTCTGGATATGGAGGAATGGGTTAATATAACCGCAGCTGCACCTGATCCTAAAGTAAGGGAAGCCATGTACAATCTTAATTTGGTTTTTGTCATACTCTTATCTTCAAGTAGATCTTTAATTGTTTTTTCAATAAGTATCTCACTGGTTTCAGTGGCAACCACAATTCCTGTTTTTATCTGCTCCAGCTCAATCATATTGGCCAGGGTCACCATACCGTTAAGGAAACCAAGGCAGGCATTTGAGATATCGAAAATACCGGTTTTCGAGGGAAGTTTCAAAGATTTATGGACTGTCGTTGCTGTCGCAGGTTCTAAAAAATCACGGCAAACGGAACAATGCAGCAGAAAATCAACATCCTCCCTCTTAATTCCTGCCTTTGCCATAGCTTTTTCTGACGCTTTTATACTTGCATCACTTGGCTTTGTTCCATTGTTAAAAAATCGTCTCTCCTTAATCCCTGTCATCATTTCCAGACGGCCATGATGCAGGTTGAACCTTTCATATAAGGAAGACAGCCTTTCTTCTATCTGTGAAGATTTGACAATATTATCAGGAATTTCATAACCAAAAGCCTCTATACAGACTTTTTTGTATTTCATTTCAAGTATCCTCTCCTTTGGTTCGATTTACTTATGATTATCAATTTTCTTCTGGTAGAATGTGATAAAAACTACCCTCAAATTAAAAATATAGGAAATACTATTTATACCTTTATATCAATCCGGATAAAATACTAAACATTCAAGATAGCATCTTCTGATAATCCTGTAAAATAAATGTTGTCTATAATTCTTTTATCTCAAAAAGTTTATAGTATAGCAACAATTTTTTAAAAAGTATGGTTGATTTATTTTAAGGGAAACCTTACAATTCCAAACCCTTTTCAATTCATAGGAAATTGTATTTGCCGTTCGAAACAGGATAGCCGGCTTCATCCCTTCCAAATCAGGCCAATTTTTCCGGATGTTCCAGAAGGTCTTTCAGTTCCAGACAGAATTTAAAAGGCTTTTCCCCATCCAGAACACGGTGATCTATCTGGCCCACCAGGTATACTGAAAGTCTTACCGCGGGCTTATCATCTACTACCATTATCCTTTTGGAAATTCCTCCCGATGATAACAAGAAGGCGGTAGAAATTGTATTCGGAAGATGAAACTCCCCAAAAGGGGCACTTGTACTGGTAATCTGAAAATTGCCCACATATTTACGTCTTAATTTCTGGCTCCTTACAAAAGGTATTATAATTAACTTCCGAATAAAGCTTCCAGGGATCCATCTTACAATACGATTCATCTTTCTTAAATTCTCTTCTTCTTCCCTTCTTGCCTGCCGCACTTTTTTTTTGTATAATTCCCTCAACTCCGGAAGACTTTTTTTATCGGCATCTTCAATGACTGCCACAGGGGCAATGTTGCCCTTTCCGGCCACGGAAACACCTATATCAATACTGCCACATTGAACCAACTTTGATCCCTTTAGCATTAAGGTTATTTCAGGGTGATGGGGTAGCGCAAGGGCGCAGGCCCTGAGAATTAAGAAGTCATATGAAAGGGTAATCCCATGTTCCTGGTGATACCTTTCAATAAAGGCTTTAGCCGGCTCAAGGTCAACCAAAAAGACACCGTGGGAATGGGCCCTTGTAATTGTATCCAGACCCGCCACCAACATTCTATGGACACCATCTGTTTTTATTCTTTTATCCTTTGTCTTTTTTCTCATGACAAATTGCCCCCACGCCACTATTTTAAAAATTAAAATCTCTCATAACCCGGGGGACATTTTAATCCCCAAAAAATTTTCTATTACATCGGCAACCATTGAT
>JAXHUS010000573.1:0-3968 GCA_034189305.1 Thermodesulfobacteriota bacterium
GAAGGTAATAAAAGAAGTTGTAGATGAGGGGAGTTTCTTTGAAATTAAGAGGGAATATGCCCCGAATTTAATTATCAGTTTTGCTCGCTTCAATGGAATTCCTGTCGGTTTAATTGCCAATCAGCCTTTAGTGAATGCCGGTGCCTTTGAAGTCGAGGCAGCAACTAAAATCGCCCGTTTTATAAGATTTTGTGATGCTTTTAATCTGCCCCTTGTTTTTCTGGTAGACAATCCCGCCTATCTTGTGGGGACGGATCAGGAGAGAAAAGGCGTAATAAAACATGGTTGCAAGAATCTGCATGCTTATTCCGAGTCCACCGTTCCAAAAATAAGTGTAATATTGCGTAAAGCATATGCGGGCGGATATGCCGGGATGTCATGCAAAACCATGGGTGGTGATGCAGTTCTTGCCTGGCCGAGTTCGGTTATTACAATTGTTGTTCCGGAGGCGGTAATTAATGTAATTTATCCCAAAGGGAAATATGATGAAGAATTTCGTAAAAAAGCCCTTGAAGATTATTACGAAAAATATGTCGGCCCTTGGTTTGTTGCGGGACGGGGTATGATTGACAATATAATTCGACCCGAAGACACAAGAATTGAGATTATAAAACATCTGGAAGGGCTGTTAAATAAGAAACAATTGAATATTCCACCTAAAAAACACAGTAATATCTATTTATAAAATAACGAAATAAGGCTGATGGAGCAGTAAGCTCCATTGCCTTATTTATATCTTTTTGTCTACTAATATAATCACTAATTTTGTATAAAGTTCAAAGGGGTCAGGAATCTGTTGTAGGTTAAGCTTTTCTCAAAAGACTTCAAGAACTAATAAACGTTTTCAAAAAACAAAATTCACAATAAAACTATTGTTACTAAAGTTTTTCCTGAACCCTATAAACTGATTCCCGTGAAATGCCACCTAATTTTTTATTTATCCTGACCGTTTAATTTCTTTGACAGAACCAATTTTATTAAGTATTAAATTATCCAAAAGATAAAAAAATGAAAAAGATTATTCCCATTTATATTCTAAAAGAAATTACTACTTATTTTCTTCTTGGACTTTTAATATTTGTTTTTTTAATTTTTACAAATAAAATTCTAAAACTAACTGATCTTGTTATAAATCGTGGTGTTGGAGCGCTTTCAATAATTAAAATTTTTATTTATCTTTTACCTTTTTTCTTAACCTTTGCCCTGCCAATGGTTCTTTTAATTTCAGTTGTTCTAACAATGGGAAGATTATCAATTGATAATGAGCTTACTGCCATTAAAGCTTCAGGAATCGGATTATATCAATTATTTTTCCCCGTATTTTTATTTACTGTGTTAATCTATTTTTTTACCGGTTATTTAACATTGTTTGCCCTTCCCAAAAGTAAAGATGCCTTTAATGAGACACTGCTTAATATAGCCAGGTCAAAGATAAACGCAGGTTTAAAAGAAAAGGTTTTTAATGATGAATTTTCTGGATTAATGATTTATGCCAACAGGGTTTCCAGATATGAAAAACAACTTTTTAATGTGTTAATTTCAGATAAAAGAAACCTTGATGTTCCTATTTTAATAATGGCAAAAAAGGGGCATTTTGTAACCAATCCCAGCCTTTCTGTAATGAACCTAAAACTATTTAACGGGGCTACCCAAACCCTGAATAAAAAAACCGGTTTATTCCGTGAAGTAAACTTTAAAGAATATACTCTGAGTTTGAATTTATTTGAAAACATGGTTAAAGGAATAAGATCGAATAAAAAAATTTCTGATCTATCTATTACAGAGCTCAGGAAAAGACTTGAAAATGAAGAAGAGACAATTACTCGTAATCAAGTACTTTTAGAGATTAACAAGAGATTCTCTATCCCATTTGCCTGTTTAATATTTGGTTTAATAGGAATTCCCCTGGGATCGACCTTTCAAAGATCGAGTAATATTCTTGGCATTTTAATAAGCCTTATAGTCTTTCTTATTTACTATATTCTGTTAAGTTTTGCTGAAGCTATGGGAAAGGCAGGATATTTAAATCCTGTGATTGGTCCGTGGATTCCCAATTTATTATTTTTAGTACTGGGAATATATTTATACATAAAAGTTAATACTGAAAGGCAAATTAAAACTTTAACGTGGCTTGACTTAAAATTGAATAGATTAGTGTATTTGTTGAAAGGACATAACAAGAAAACTGCTTAGTATATATGTTCAATAAAATGCTGGAAACTCTAAATCCAAAACACCAAATCCTAAACAAATTCTAATAAGTAAACAAAAAAATTCAAAACTTTTTTATGTTTTTTATCATTTGTGATTCTGGTAATTTGATATTGTTTGTATTTAGAATTTTGATTTTAGAATTTATTAAATAGATATATGTTAATAATAAGCCGTAATATAACAGGACAATTTTTAAAAATATTTCTTTTATGCCTTTTCGCCTCTTTTGTTATTTATATCACAATTGATCTTTTTGAAAATCTGGATATTTTTATCAAATATCATCCGGAGTTTATCCTTATTTTTAAATACTTTTTAAATAAAACCCCCCTGATTATTAATCAGGTAACTCCAATTGGAATTCTTCTGTCTACATTGATCTGTGTGGGTTTGATGGTGCGAAACAGGGAAATTACAGCATTAAAAGCATGCGGAGTGTATATCCATCGTTTTTTTATTCCTATTTTTATATGTGTATCATTTATTGGTTTGGGCGCCTTTTTTATCCAGGAATCGTTAATTCCACTGACAAAAAGAAATCTCAAAAATATTATGAATGTTGAAATCAAAAAGAAAAAATCCACTTCCTTTTTTAGACGGGATGATATCTGGATAAAGGATAAAAATAGAATATACAACATAGAATTTTTTGATTCTAAAAATAATAACTTGAGTGGAATAACCATTTTAAATTTCGATACCGAATTTATTCTTCAATCAAGGTTAGACTCTTCCTTTGCTGAATGGACTGAAAATGGCTGGAAGTGTAAAGATGTAATAATAAGAACATTTAGTTCAGGCATCCTGCAAAAAGTAGAGTCTTTTAATGAGATGTATCTTCCTTTTAAAGAAACCCCAAATTCATTAAAGGCAGCTTCTAATGAGCCTGAAGATATGAATATTATGAAATTAAAGCGATTTATAGAAGTAAATAGTAAAAAAGGCTATGGAGTAAATGAATACAAAGTAGTACTTTATGCTAAAACAGCCTTCCCTTTTGTTAATTTAATTCTATCTATTTTTGGCATTTCATTGGCGCTATTCTCAGAAAGAAAAGGTGAGGTGGTCTGGGGAATTGGAGTAAGTATATTTATCAGTTTTATTTACTGGCTGTTTATGTCTTACAGCCAGTCTTTTGGTAAAGCAGGGATATTCCCCCCTTTTATTGCTGCATGGCTGCCTAATTTTGTCTTTTCAGCCTTTGCTATATACTTGTTTTTAAAAATAAAAATCTAAATGGCTTATATCGATAAAAATGTTGAGAAGACAATTTTAAATCGATGCCTTTCCGGAGATAAGGCAGGTTGGGAAATTTTTGTAAAAACATACTCTCCGGTTATTTATCAAGCTATTTTAAAGACTGTAAAAACAAAAAATTCTTTTATCTCAGATGAAGATATTAAAGATATTTATAGTAATATATTTTTATCACTCCTTGAAAGGGATTATAGGAAACTAAAAAGGTTTAAAAGTGAAAAAAATTATTCATTTTCTTCCTGGATCAGAATAATAGCAATTCGAACCTCGATAGATTTTATAAGAAAAAAATATAAGGATAGTAAGTTTGAATCATATTTTAAAATGAATATTACAGAAGGAAAAGAGCCTTTTATAATCGGACAGGATGAAGGATTAAATAAAAGTATTAATTTTCAGGAAATTGAAGAAAAATTTAAAAAAAAATTGTCCCATAAGGACCGCTTATTATTAAGGCTTTTAATAAAGATGGAACTATCCCCTAAAGAAATTTCAAA
>JAXHUS010000574.1:0-2082 GCA_034189305.1 Thermodesulfobacteriota bacterium
GTGGAATGTCCCTTTAAAAGGGTATCGTATCTTCCAATCATCCAGCCTATATTTGCATAAGTGGGCCCATCCATCATTGCGTTAACTATCATACTCTGCCCCTTCCACAGTCGGCCCCTTTGATCATAAATCTCAGTGGAAAAACCAACCCCTGTCTGTCTAATTTTTTCCATATATATTACCCTTCTGCTTATGGGATAATCAGGGTTATTAACAGTTATCCCCAATATGGATACCGGCCTGATCTCCCAGTCCCACTGAACGCAGTTACCTTTAACCACAGGCAGTATATCCTCCCTGCTGTAGCTTACCTTTTTAGATACAAGATGAGTTGGGACAAGCACGTCTTTTTCCTGCAGGCTGAATGTCATATCAGGTGTTATCTTCTGGCGGCAGAGTTCAAACTCATCATAGGCCTGGTCACTTCCGAACAAAGGGTCCGTCAAATCGGCACCGGTCAGACGTCTTAACCTTCTTATAGCGGGAATATACGAGTAAACGGCATCAAATTTATCAATGGCTTCATATCTTGTCCGAATCATTGCAAAACTTTTAATATCATAGGGTTCTGTAATTACAAAACTTTCCTTCATTCTTATCTTTCCATTGTTTTCCAGCACTTCAGGAATAGGTTTAACCATGAGTCTTCCATTATAGTAGTAGTTATGATAAAGCCACCTGAATTCCCTTTCTTTCTCCCCCCCTTTTGCAAATAAAAGATAATCGGCCCAGAAAGTAAACTGATCGGTTACCATATTCCTTCTGTCATAGTTCCATGCAGCTTCCGCTCCTTTTTTCGGTTCGGGAAAAGGCTGTCCGCTGACCCAGCCAATTAAAGAGTTGTCTTTGCCCACCCTGGCTTTTCCTTTGTTTTTCATGGTTGCTCTGTAACGTTCAACCGGCTGAGGATAGTTTCTGGTTTTAACGACAGGAACAGTAAAAGCCCCTCTAACAAGACCATCCACCACGGTTATATAAGCGGCAGCCCCTAAATATTCCTTTAAAGACTGAAGATAATTTTGATAATTATCCTTTGTAATTGTTATACCGGCTTTAATTTCTTTTTGCTCTATATCCTTTGATGGAAATTTTAATTTATAGGCTTCTGAATGAAGATCAATGATTTCCCCTCCTTTTGATAATGTTACAAATAATGATAGTACTGTAATAAGACAGGTTGCTGTAAAAAGAACTCTTTTCATGACATACTCTCCTTTTTTAATTAATAAGCCTTAAAAATTTCTGTTTAACTAATTAAATAGAAGGGAGAGCAATATTTATACCATAAACTTTTTTTTGCCTTTTTTTTAAACCGCCTTGTTATACAGTAACCTGGAAATTTTCAATTAGCACCCAAATCATTGTAAACTGCAAACAATTAGTTGCAGTGAAATAATTTGTTAGCAAATTATAAACCTTTATATCTCGATAGAATTTTATTATACCTTTATCCTAAGAATTATAACTACAATCTACAATTTTTTAATATCGGACGGAAAATGAAATAACCCTTAAATTATGGAGTTAGAGAGTTGCCTTCTTCCTCAATCCTTAACTCATATAATTTTAACTCCTGACCCTAATATGGTCTATCTTTTCCCTCCCAGTGTTTTATTAATCCATAGTCCTCCGCCAGTATTTTATACATATTATAGCCCTGAGCAGAGTAACCGCCACCATAGGGGTGCCAGCCCGCCCCTGTTGCATAGAGATTTTTTATAGGTGTCCCGCCGCTTGCAAGTTCAGGGGTGGGCCTCCATCTGCCAACCTGTGTGGGTGTTCCATCTATGACATTCCAGTTGCCCTGAGGCCCCCAATGTCTTCCATGCTGGGAAGTAAAATAGGGCGTTACAGGAATATAACCTATCACATTATCCCATGTCATGTTTGGAGCATATTTCTGCCAGTATGCTATTACATCATCTGCATGTTCTTTTTCTTTGACCTTCCATTCCTCCGGAGTAATACTAAGTTGCATTCATACATAAACTAATATATACTATTCTCCATAATACAATTAGGGAGGATAGAATGAGACCAGCAAAATTAATAAGTGAAGGACAAAAAGAGAAATTACGGCAG
>JAXHUS010000575.1:0-7660 GCA_034189305.1 Thermodesulfobacteriota bacterium
GTTACCGATCCTTTGCTGGGTACTGACGCCTGCTATGATGATTTTGAATGCTGGCAGCAAAAGTTAGGCCCCAGGATAGTGTTTCACGAACCCCAGAAGAGAGAGATGCTTGTTCCAAAACAATTGAATCTTAAAAAGTATCCGGGAAAGATGCCTGAGGGCTGGGTTGTAGGCAACTGTTTCCAAACGGATTGGGAAAAAAGAAATCTATGGGTTATGAGTGCTGATATGAATGATCCTAACTATAACTATTCTAAAAGGATTTTTTATATTGATAGCGAAGATAAAACTTATTTTATTCATGGAATACAAAACTATGATCAGAAAGGAAAACTCTGGAAGATGATCGAAGCTTTTGGTATTGCAAATCAGCCGGAAACATGGTTTAGAAGCTGGCATGGCGGATTATATAAGGACCATATAACCGGCCATTCAACCCTTTATGACATGAATCCCCTTGGATGGGAATTGGACAAGGTAAGGATACCCAAGGAATACTTTACGGTAAGGGGATTACTAAAGCTGGCACGGTAGAGAAAAGATGAATATCTTTAAAGATAGCAGGTATTTTAATGTAAAAAAAATATATAGACTATAAACAAAGCATAAAAATCTAATCATTTTAAGGAGGAAAAAAATGAAGCCACAGGAATTAAGTTTTGAAGATTTTTTTAGTCGGGAGTTTCCATTCATTGATGAGCCGGAAGATAAAACAATGGATAAAAAGCTGATTATCAATGTGGCAACAACAGGGGCCTTTATGACAAGAAAGGCAAATCCCAATCAACCCTTTACTCCTGAGGAAATAGCAAAGGAAGTTATAGAGTCCTATGAAGCAGGAGCCTCCATATGGCATGTCCACAGCAGGGATGAAAAGGGTATAGCTACATCGGATCCGGAAATAATTAAGAAAACGGCAGACATTGTTTTTAAAGAGTGTCCTGATATTATTACTTCAATTTCTGCCTGGTCGGCTTTAGGGAAACAGGGGGCAGATCTCATGAGGCCTATTGTGGACCCATTGACCGTGTTTGGAAAAGAATATTCGCAAATGGCAGTAGTAATACCGGTCTCCCAGGTGGCTGGCCCCCTTACCTATCTTTCAACTGAAGAAACTCTGACGAGTATTGTTACATATTTATATAGTAAAGGGGTGGTTCCGGAATATCAGGGATTTAATTTTGTAGCCATTGAAAATATAAAGAAATGGCTTATAGAACCTGGGGTGATTAAACCCCCATATGTAATCAATGCAATTATGGGGACCCATGCAGGTGTGTTTTATGAATCCCATACAACTCCATATCCCTGGGGACTGATGTATCTTATGACCATGTTGGAGAATATGCCGGAAGGCACTGTAAAAGGAGCTACAATCGGCGGACATAACTGGCTTCCTATGATAACAGCAGCTATTATATTAGGAGTTGATTTGGTACGTATCGGCATGGAGGATACAATCTGGATGTATCCCCATAAGCCCGATAGAATAGAAAGTTCTGTGGATGTTGTAAAAAAAGTTGTAAACATCACAAAAGAACTGGGAAGGGAGATTGCAACTCCGAATGAAGCTCGCAAAATATTGGGTCTTGCTAAATAAAAAGAAAAATGTAAATAAATAGACATATTTATTAACAGCTTAAAATGGGGGGGGTAATATGAAAAAAGAATATGATGTTATCATTATCGGATCCGGTCATAACGGCCTTACCTGCGGATGTTATCTGGCCAGGGCCGGAATTAATGTTTTGATTCTTGAAAGAAGAGATAATATAGGAGGAGGGGCATGTACAGAAGAAGTAACCCTTCCCGGATTCAAACATAATATTCACTCGATAGGCCATACCTGGATGTGGGCCGGCCCTGTATATAAAGAATTAAAGCTTGAGGAAAACGGCTGTAAGTATATTTTCCCCCAAGAGCAGTACGGCATGGTCTTTTTAGACGGAAAAAGTCTTATGCTATATCAGGATATAGAAAAGACAGTAAAAAGTATTGAAAGATTTTCACCTAAAGATGCAAAATCGTATAAGAAGATGTGTGAGACGTATCTTCCCTTAAAAGATTTAATGATGGCATCATTCTATTCACCCCCCCTTCCCCTTTCCCAAACATTTGGTCTTTTTGAAGGAACACCGGAAGGAAGGGAAATGATTTATATAATGCAGTCCAGCCCAAAGCATATTGTAAGCGAGCTTTTTGAGCATGACAGGGTGAAGACCTGGATGTACCTGATGATTATGCAGGCAGGGACAAGTCATGATCTTTATGGATCAGGTATGCTTGTCATCTTGTTGTTTCCCGGATTCCATACAACTCCTTACGGCCTTTGTATGGGTGGGTCACGCAATCTGGCTGTTGCCCTTGCAAAGGTTTTTAGAGAAAATGGCGGTGATATTGTTACAAAAACCCATGTAAAAAGAGTTGTTGTTGAAAATGGTGGCGCCACTGGAGTAGAGCTGGAAAAAGGGGAAGTAATAAAGGCAAAAAAGGCGGTTGTTTCCAATTCCTCAGTTATTTCCACTTTTACTCAGCTTGTTGATGAAAAAGAGATTCCGGAAGAATTTTCAGGAAAGGTAAAAAATTTCAAGTGCATTGAGGTTACTCCGATAACTCCCCACTTGGCTTTAAACGAACCTCCCCGGTATCATACGGATAATCCGGATGTTAATAAAGCCTTTTCAGTAGGTTGGGGGCTTGAGGATACCAAAGAAGTGGATGAACATTTTTTTGAAATGTTGCAGGGAATCCCTCCGGGCAAAACCGGAGGTGTGGCATTTATGCCTACGGTTCAGGATCCAACCCAGGCACCGTCTGGAAAACATACAGCTTTTGTATATCAGTTTACATGCTATGACCTTAAAAATGGTGGAGCTGGTAAGTGGGATGAAATTAAGGAAGAAGTGGCAGACCGAATAATTGAAAAATGGAGACAGTATGCCCCCAATCTTACCCCTGAAAATATACTGGGACGTTTTGTATATAGTCCCCTTGATATTGAGAGGGAGATGATTTCCATGCCCAGGGGAGACTTTGGTCATGGAAGTATAAGCCTGGATCAAATGGGCTGTTTCCGTCCATTCCCCGGCTGGGCGAATTATAGAATGCCAATAGACAGGTTTTATCTTTGTGGTGGTTCAACGCATCCCTCCGGTGGGGTTACTGCAGGACCGGGGTATAATGCAGCCGGGGTTATTTGTGAAGATTTAGGAGTTAAAAAATGGTGGAAGCCTGTAATCATAGGTAAAAAATAAAATATGAAGGAGGGGGATATGATGGATATATTAAATATGTTCGCTTTAGAAGACAAAGTAGCTATTGTTACAGGAGCGGGCAGTGGGATAGGAAGGGCTATCGCGCTGGGATTTGCCGAAGCGGGAGCCAGAGTAGCTACAGTTGATATACATGAACAGGATGTAAAAGAGACTGTATCCAGTATACAATCCGCTGGCGGAGATGCAATTTCTATAGTTGCTGATGTTTCAAAGGAAAGTGATGCACAAGATATGGTAAAAACAACACTAAAGGAATTTGACAGGATAGATATTGGAGTAAATAATGCGGGTATATTGGGAGAACCTACTTTAGCCCATAATCTAAAAAAAGAATCCTGGGATCGAGTAATTGCTGTAAATCTAACCGGGGTATTCCTCTGCTCTAAAGAAGAGATTAAAGTAATGCTTGAAAAAAAGAAGGGGAAGATTATAAATATTGCATCAGTTGCCGGATATCTTGGAATGGGTGGGATGATAATGGACCTTCCTGCATATCCTGCGGCCAAAGGTGGTGTTGTTAATCTTACCAGGGAACTGGCCCTTGAATATGCAAAGTCAGGGATCAATATTAATGCTATTGCTCCAGGCTGGTTTCCCAGTAAACTGGGTAATGAATTATTTGCAGGGAAAGAAGGAAAAGAAAAAGAGGCTTTTTTTGAAGATGTTAGCAAGTATACCCCAATGGGGAGAATAGGAGAATTGGAGGAATTACAGGGAGTTGCCATATTTCTTGCCTCCCGTGCATCTGATTATGTAACAGGTCATATTCTTACCGTAGATGGGGGGTGGTCTTTATGGTAGAAAAGAAAAATTTCCATGAATATATTATTGGCATTGATACTGGGGGGACTTTTACCGACACTGTTATTGTGGATGAAAATGGGAATATTACTGCAGGCAAAGCCCTTACCAATTATACAGATTTTAAAGCAGGGGTGCTGGATTCTTTTGAAAATGCAGTTAAAAATCTGGGTATTGCCGCTGAAGAAGTTTTAACCAGAACAACTTTGATCTCCCACGGAACTACCCTGGGAACCAATGCAGTTATTAATCGAGAAATGGGAAAGGTCGGGCTTTTAATTACCAAAGGACATGAGGATGTTCCCCTTATCATGAGGGCAGGAGCCAGAACAGATGGACTGAGCGAGGCCCAGATAAGACATCAGGCAGTATGCCGAAAACCGGCGCCTTTAGTTCCCCGCCCTTTAATAAAGGGAGTAATTGAAAGGGTAGATTGTTTTAGTGAGATTGTTACACCCCTGGATAAAAAACAGGCCCGCAGCTGTATTGACGAATTGATAGAAGAAGGGGTGGAAGCTATAGCTATAAGCTTATTATGGTCCTTTGCCAATTCTAAGCATGAAAAAGAACTTAAAGAGATGATTGAGAACGCCTATCCCCAAATATACATTGCAGCCTCTTATGAAATTGCCCCCCAGATAAGGGAATACGCCAGAACTATGACTGTCATTATTGATGCTGCTATTGGTACACTAATGAAGAGTTATATAGATTCTTTAAACCATGAATTTATGAAACGGGGACTCAAGAAACATATATCTATAATGCATGCATACGGTGGGGTTACCAGCTCATCTACTGCCCGTCCTGTTTCCACAATAGAGTCGGGGCCCGTTGGGGGTGTCATTGGAGGTAAATATTTAGCTGAACAGCTTGGATACAAAGATGTAATCACCTCGGATGTAGGGGGAACAAGTTTTGATGTGAGTGTTCTAAAGGATGGTGAATGGTCATTTGCTAAAGAGCCTGTTATGATGAGGTTCAGGGTTGCTATTCCCATCATAAAAATAACCTGTATCGGAGCAGGAGGAGGAACGATTTGCCAGATAGACCAGGCTACCGGCAGGTTAAAGGTAGGGCCTGAAAGTGCAGGATCAAATCCGGGTCCAGTTTGTTATGGGCTTGGAGGGGAAGACCCTACAGTTACTGACGCTGATTTAATTTTAGGATATTTAAACCCTGATTATTTTTTTGAAGGAAGAATGAAGCTTGATAAAGAGAAAGCTTTTAAGGCACTGAAGGAAAAAATAGCCGATCCGTTAGGAATGGATGTTGTAGAGGCATCCTCAGGTATATATGACATTATAAATTCCTATATGGCTGATAATCTGAGACAGTCGGTCATAGAGAAGGGGTATGATCCAAGAGACTTTGTTCTCTTTGCCTATGGAGGTAATGGGCCTATGCATGTAGGATCATTTGCCAGTGAATTAGGGATCAAAAAAGCATTTATTCCACCCCAGGCTTCTGTTTTTTCTGCCTTTGGAATTGCTTCCTCTGATGTAACCCATATGTATAAACGAAGTGAGCTTTTTCCCATGCCAGTGAAACCTGAAGTGGTTAATCAGATTTTTGCTGATATGGAGAAGAGAGCCTTAGAGGATATGGAAAGAGAAGGTTTTGATGAGGAGAAAGTAATACTGAAAAGAGAAGTGGATCTTCGCTATGCCAGGCAAGTTCATGAAGTGGGAGTTCTTGTTAAGGGAGGAGAACTTAATTCGGATGATATAGAGAATATCATTGCGGAATGGGAAAAGAACTATGAGGCTATTTATGGTAAAGGTTCTGCATTTAAAGAGGCAGGTGTTCAATTGGTATCTTTCCGGATTACAGCGGTAGCCTTTACAGTAAAACCTGTTTTAAAAAGAGATGAGAAAATGGCATCCTCTGATCCTAAAAAAGCCTTTAAAGGGCTAAGAAAGGCCTTTTTTGCCGGTGAAAACAACTTCATCGAAACCCCCATATATGATTTTACCCGGCTTTCCTATGGAAATATGCTTGAAGGGCCTGCCATTGTTGAGGCTCCAACAACTACGGTAATAATTTTGCCCCAACAATTGGTAAAAATGGATGAATATCATAATATAGTTTTTGAAAAATTTTAAGGGAGGGGAAGAGAGTGGATATAAAAATAGATCCTATAACCTATGAGGTGGTAAAACATAAAATTTGGCAAAATCTCTGGGAGGGCAGGGCTACTATGGAACTGGTTTCTGGTTCTGTGGTGGTGACTGAAGCTAAAGAGGTTCTTTATGGGCTATATGATGGGGCTGGTTCAATTGTTGCAAGTTCTGCCGGACTTCTTGTCCATATTACCGGAGGTGAGGAGATGATTCGGAATATCATTACATGGTATTCCGAAAATCCGGGTATATATGATGGAGACGTGTTTTTCTTTAATGATCCCTATGTGGGGGGAGTGCATGTCCCGGATGCTGCCTGTATTGCCCCTTTTTTCTACGAGTATAAACTAACGGCATGGCTTGTGGCCCTATTTCATACTCCAGAGATGGGGGCTGTGGAGCCCAGCAGTATGATGCCGAATGCTACTGAGATTTTTCATGAAGGCATCCGCTGTCCGGGCTTAAAGATTATGGAAAAAGGCAAAGAGAGAAACGACAGTTATAAACTCCTCCAGAGGATGGTAAGGGATCCAGGAGGAATTACCCTGGACTGCAAGGCCAGGGTGGCTTCCTTAAATGTGGGCAAAAGGCGACTGAAGGAACTATTTGATAAATACGGTCAACCCCTTATGGAAGAAATTTTTAAGCAGATGATCATTGATTCTGAAAAAGTTGCCAGGGCAAAATTAAAAAAACTTCCAGACGGAATATGGAAAGAGGTTATCTATGGCGACCATGATGGACAAAGATATCATCGATGGAAAATATGCCTTACCATGGAAAAAAAAGAGGATCATCTCACTTTAGATTTTACCGGGACTGATCCTCAGCTTCCAGGCCCTACAAATATGTCAAAACAGGGGTTGGTCGGTTCAGTATTCACTGTCCTCTGTACCAGGCTGTTTTATGAAGAGCACTGGAATAAAGGAATATTGAATGTGGTGGATATTATTGCCCCGGAAAAGTCTTTAATTAACTGCAACTGGCCGGCTGCTCTTAATATGTCCGTTTTTATTAGTGGTAATGTGATGAATCTTCTCCATTCCTGTATTTCCAAAATGTTGTCTGCCAGTAATGAATTTTATGAGGATCAGAATGCCACATGGATGGGAAATTTTGTTGCCCTTTTCTGGGGCGGATTAAATCAGTATGGAATGCAAATGGGGAGTATTCTGTTTGACTGTCTGGCTTCCGGCCAGGGGGCCGGATCGGTATTTGACGGGGTGGACACAGGTTGTTTTATTATGACTCCTGAAGTTATTGCCGGAGATGTAGAGATGTATGAGTCAATTATGCCTTTCATGTATCTTTGCAAAAGACAGGCTCCTGATTCTGCTGGTCCTGGAAAGTTTCGGGGAGGAGCAGGTTTGGAAATTATTTATAAAGTGCATAAGACCCCTGGGATAAAGTTAATTCCATTAGGTTTAGGAAAAAAGACTTCTATGGGGCCGGGACTTTTTG
>JAXHUS010000576.1:0-2172 GCA_034189305.1 Thermodesulfobacteriota bacterium
GGAAAGCAATTCAATTCCAGTCAATTTTGCAACTGTTGCCACTAAATAGAAAAGACCAAATGGATAGGTAAAACCAACATCCTGCTTTGTTTGTCCAAAAGTTCTACCAAAAAAGTGTTTGCATTTTCGGATATTTGTTTCTGGTTCATATTCAGGAACCATAGGCCAAATTTCAAATATTGCATGGGTGAAACTGTAGTAACCAGCGCCATCCGCCCAACCCGAAGGCACAACGGAATCTTTTATTATATAAGGTAAATAATGAAAAGAAAAAATCGTTACAGAAAGAAAAACAAGAAGAAGACATATTCCAATATTTTCAGCGTTCTTAACCCTTCTTTTTTGTAATAATATTATTATCCCGATGATTAAGCCTAAAACTAAAAATACTGCCATTGCATGAATGATGTTGTATAGTATAAATTTTGTAGTTAGAAAGAAAAAAAGACGATCAATCAATGATCCTGTCATATCCATATATATGCTATTTAACAGTTATTAAAAATTCCAGGTAAAAGTTTTAAAAATTAATTCCTGTTCTTTTTTAACTCGTATGATCCAGTTAAATTTTTCAATGGCTGTCTTTTTTGCATTATTCCCTAAAAAAGTCATTTTTTCTCTATTTTTTAAAAGATAGAGAATTTTTTCCTTTAATTCTTCTTTATCTTCAGGTTTGGCTAAAATTATATCTTCACCGTCATTTACTGCTTTGCTAAAGGCCTCTATTTTTGTACAAATAACAGGTTTTCCTGCTGCCATCGCCTCCATCTGCTTTAAGGGGAAAGTTGTATTTGTATATGTAGTAGATCTGAAGGGAGCAACATAAATATCACTCATAGCAAATAACTTTGGTATCTCTTTATATTCTTTCCACCCTGTAAAAACTATTTTTTTAGAGGCTAGAAATTTTAATTTCTCCATATATTCTGGAGGACCATCCCCTATACATATAAGCCATATGGTCTCATTCAGTTCGTTTACGGTATTAATAAGAATATCCACTCCATCATCAAATCCTATATCTCCATGATACATTACCAAAAATGCTTCTTCCGGAATATTGTATTCTTTTCTGAGATTAACCTTTTCATCGTCTGAAAAAGGGTTAGAAAATTTATCAACCTCAACCCCGTAAGGAAAAGAAAAAATTTTCTCTTCTAAAATATTTCTTTTCATCCATCGATCTTTGGCTTTTTCAGTCTCTACTATTATTGCCCTGCTTTTTTTTGCCGCTATTATTTGAAAATATTTCAAAATACTTCCCATAATCTTTTTAAAAGGCCGATCAAAACTCCTGTACATTTCTTCTATAAATTCCGGCATATCTCCGCAAAAAGGTTTCCTGCAAAGAAATGAAGCTATAAATACAACAGGCCACCATCCGTAGAGAAGGTCTATTTTATATTTACAACATACATAACATACTTTATAAAGAAGTTTAACATTAGCTATAAATCTTTTTTTTAATGAAAACAGGCTCCAATTTTTAACGCAAACAGGATGAAATTCTATACCTGTTAAAGAATACGCCCCTTGATCAGTTAAAGATACTAAATGAACCTCTGTATTTGATGAAAGATGTTCTGCTAATTTAAAAGAAAGGGAAAACCGATAAACAGGCGGAATTTTTTCTTCAGTTACTATACAAATACTTTTTTTATCCACACACTTATAATTATCCAGGGGGTTCGAAAATATAGCGGCGCAGTATTGCTATGGCATTTTTTATATACATATAAAACTCTGTATATGAGTTAAGATGTGTTATCCGTCTTAAAATGAATTTTGGATTCAAATAAAATGTACGATATGATGACCTTGAAAATTTAAGGATTTCCTCTCCTGAAAGATGGGGATAATTAAATGCCGGAAGGGCATTTGGGTCATTTAAGGGCAAATCTTTCTCCAAAAGACACCCCCTTTTTTTGAGGTATTCATAAAAAGGTGTATCTGGAGCGGGAACTACTATTCCAAAAGTTACAAAATCCGGCTGAATCTTTTTAATAAAATGATAGGTTTTATTCATCGTCTCTTTTGTCTCTCCTGGAAGTCCAAAGGTGAGGTAGAGAAACACCCTCATTTTATTCTCTTTTACTAAATTGATTGCCCTTTCTATCTCTTCAGGGGTTTCATTTTTATTCATATTCTTCAAAATATGGGCAGAGGCGCTTT
>JAXHUS010000577.1:0-6767 GCA_034189305.1 Thermodesulfobacteriota bacterium
CTTCTTACTCCATACCCCAAAGGAGGAAAGATCGGTTTATTTGGCGGGGCCGGGGTGGGCAAAACTGTTTTAATTATGGAGCTGATACACAATATTGCCACGGAACACGGAGGGTTTTCTGTTTTTGGCGGGGTAGGAGAACGAACAAGAGAAGGGAACGACCTCTGGCTTGAGATGAAAGAGTCCGGAGTTATTGAAAAAACGGCTTTGATTTATGGACAAATGACCGAAACCCCCGGAGCAAGAGCCAGGGTTGGGCTTACTGCACTGACGGTGGCAGAATATTTTCGTGACGAAGAGGGTCAGGACGTACTGCTGTTTATTGATAATATCTTTCGTTTTACCCAGGCCGGATCGGAGGTGTCGGCACTTCTGGGGAGAATGCCTTCGGCGGTAGGGTACCAACCGACATTAGGAACAGACTTGGGAGAACTTCAAGAAAGAATAACGTCAACTGATAAAGGCTCAATAACATCGGTTCAGGCAATCTACGTTCCCGCCGATGATTTGACAGACCCTGCCCCTGCAACAACGTTTGCTCACCTGGATGCAACTACAGTATTATCGAGACAAATAGCAGAGTTAGGTATATACCCTGCAGTTGACCCATTAGACTCCACCTCAAGAATACTTGATCCCCAGGTTATAGGAGAAGAACATTACAGCGTTGCAAGGGATGTACAGTCAATACTTCAGAGATATAAAGACCTGCAGGATATAATAGCCATCCTTGGAATGGAAGAACTCTCCGACGAAGATAAGCTTATTGTTTCCAGGGCCAGAAAAATACAGAGGTTTTTATCCCAACCGTTTTTTGTAGCCGAAGAATTTACCGGCACAAAAGGTGTTTATGTAAGAGTTGAGGACACAATTAAGGACTTTAAAGAGATAATAGAAGGAAAACACGATGATATTCCGGAACAGGCGTTTTATATGTCTGGAAAGATGGAAGAGGTTTTAGAAAAAGCAAAAAAATTAAGCGAGTAGTTTAATGAACAACGAAACATTAACAATTGAAGTTCTTGCTCCAGACCAAAAGATCCTTGGTAGAGAAATAGAAGAATGTACTGCACCGGGATTTGAAGGGGAATTTGGTGTGCTTCCCGGCCATGCCCCTCTTTTTGTGAAAATAAAAACAGGCGTATTAAAGTTTATTGAGAAAGGAAAGAATCATTATCTGGCGGTTTCGGGGGGGCTGTCCGAAGTAACAGGGAAAAATGTTGTTGTGCTTACGGAAAAAGCACTTTTTTCTGATAAGATCGACCTAAAAAAAGCAGAAAGAGAAAAAAGGGACGCAGAAAATAGAATAAAAAGTCTTTCACAAAAAGACAAAGAATATGACAGGGCAATGGAAGATTTAGAGTGGGCCACAGCCTGTATAAATGCGTCAAAGGAGGGTGGAAAATAAAGTCTATAAAAACAGACAAAAAAAGCTTTGTAGTGTTCTTAAAGAAAATAACCTTGAGGGTATAATAATATTTGGCCATGAAAACATATTCTACCTTACCGGATTTGCCGGCGAGAACGGGATATATTTTCAAAATAAAAACAGGGTTTGCCTTTTTGTAAGCACCCTGTATATAAATCAGGCAAAAAGCAAACCCGGCCCCTGCGAAACAATAGAATATAAGGACCCGGAAAGTTCATTAAAAGATGTTTTAACAACTCACGCAAATAAAGCAATTGGATTTGATTCAGAACATACAGCCTGTCGACAGATAGAAAAACTCAAAAAGAAGATTAAGAATTTAAAAATAACACTTTCTCCCCTAGCGGAAGAATTAGAATTTTTACGGGAGAGAAAAGAAGAAAGAGAATTATCTTTAATAAAAAAAGCCGTTGAATATGCAGAAAAGGGCTTTAGCAAAACCATTCCCCTATTTGTTCCGGGAACAAGAGAAAAAGACCTGTCAACAGAGATGGAATATCAAATTAAGAAAAGCGGGGCCGATGGACTTGCCTTTGATATTATTATTGCTTCAGGAAAGAGGTCTGCATTTCCCCATGCCGTGGCAAGCAGAAAAAAAATAGAGCACGGAGACCTTGTAATAATTGATTTTGGAGCATCTTATGGTGGCTACAATTCGGACCAGAGCATTACAATTACTATTGGAATGCCCCAAAAAAAGCAAAAGGAAATTTATAAAATAGTTAGAGACGCACAAAGCATAGCAATAGAATCGGTTAAGCCGGGTATAGAGATAAGAAAAATTGATGAGGCGGCAAGGGGTTATTTAGAAAAGTATGGGCATGGGAAGTATTTTTGTCATTCCACGGGCCATGGCATAGGAATAAATGTTCACGAAAGCCCCAAAATTGCAAAAAACCAAAAAGGCTATATAAAAGAAGGAATGGTTATAACAATAGAACCCGGAGTTTATGTTCCGGGTTGGGGAGGAATAAGGATAGAAGATATGTTTGTGGCGAGAGATAATTTTTGCGAGATATTAACACACATAGATAAAAATAGCATGGTTTTTAATTAAAAGAAATGTATTATACTACAGCAAGCTTCAGAAACGGCCTTAAAATTGAAATAGATAGAGAGCCTTATACAATTATTGAGTTTTTACATGTAAAACCGGGGAAGGGGGGGGCCTTTGTAAGAACCAAGATCAAAAATTTAATAAACGGTAAGGTGTTAGACAAAACTTTTCGTTCAGGAGAAAAAGTTCAAAAGCCGGATTTTATAGAAAAGAAGATGCAGTTTTTATATAGAACAGAGAAAGAGCTCCATTTTATGGACACTTCTACCTATGACCAGACTTTTTTGACGGAAGATCAATTAGGAAATGGCGTAAAATTTCTTAAGGAAAACATAGAGGTTGTCATCCTTTATTTTAAAGGAAAGCCGATTGGAATGGATCTCCCCAGGTTTGTAGAGTTAATTATTAAAGATACAGAACCGGGATTAAAGGGTGATACAGTGTCCGGTGGAACAAAGCCAGCAATTTTAGAAACAGGCGCAAAAATTCACGTACCCCTTTTTATTAATAAGGATGATATAATTAAGGTAGATACTCGAGAAGGTGAATATGTAGAAAGGGTTTGTTAATTTTTAAAAACCCCCGGTTTTTCTGCGACATTCATTGAAAAAAGCATAAGGGACAGGCGTAATTAGAAAATGAAAGGAAATCAAAATGTGCAGTTTTAATTTGTTACGGGGGCAGCAGATAAAATACACACAATAATTTTACGAAAAGTTTAACATAAAATATCTCCCCCCACCATGGATGGCCAGAAAAAAATATAGGCTGTTCTTCGCTTTTTGTAATTTTAACAAACTTTGTTTTTAAGCTTGACACCCGATACCAATATATGCTAATTATTTCCTTAATATTGAATGAATATTCACTCATTTTAAAAAATTTTTTAAAAACACATATTAAATTTTAATTCCATAAAGGAGGTATTCAAATGGCTTATGATGCAGTAAAAATGGCGGACTGGCAGATTTCAGAAGAAGCCGAAAAAAACATGCCAACACCGTATGAGTGGACAGAAAAGCTGGGTCTTGAAAAAGACGAGGTACTGCCAATAGGAAAGCTTGCAAAACTCGATTTTTTAAAAATTATTAACCGAATGCAAGATAAACCCGACGGGAAATATATTGAGGTTACGGCAATTACCCCAACCCCCCTTGGTGAGGGCAAAAGCACCACTTCCGTCGGTCTGATGGAAGGCCTTGGCAAGAGAGGGGTTAATGTGGGAGGTTGTCTCAGGCAGCCATCGGGGGGGCCCACAATGAACGTTAAGGGAACCGCTGCCGGAGGAGGTAATTCTCTTCTAATTCCCATGACAGAGTTTTCCCTGGGATTGACCGGGGATATTAATGACATTGTAAATGCCCATAATTTAGCCATGGTTGCTTTGACCGCCCGTATGCAGCATGAGAGAAATTATAATGACGAGCAACTAAAAAGGCTTACGGGTATGCGCAGGCTTGATATAGATCCAACCCGTGTGGAGATAGGATGGGTTATAGATTTTTGTGCCCAGAGTTTAAGAAACATTGTAATCGGTATTGGCGGACGGATGGATGGCTTTACCATGCAGTCCAAGTTTGGAATTGCCGTAGGTTCTGAATGCATGGCCATTCTTTCCATAGTAAAAGACTTGGCCGACCTTAGAAAGAGGCTTGCTGAAATAACAGTCGCCTTTGACAAGAGCGGAAAACCCGTTACTACGGGCGATCTGGAGGTGGGCGGCGCAATGACCGCCTGGATGCGCAACACCATTAACCCAACCTTAATGTGCTCTGCCGAATATCAACCTTGCATGGTGCATGCCGGCCCATTTGCAAACATTGCGGTAGGACAGTCTTCCATTATTGCTGACCGTATCGGTCTTAAGCTGTTTGACTACCATGTTACAGAGAGTGGTTTTGCTGCTGATATCGGCTTTGAAAAATTCTGGAACGTTAAATGCCGTTATAGCGGCTTAAAACCCCATGTGTCTGTTTTGACAACAACAATCCGCGCCCTTAAGATGCACGGCGGTGGACCCAAAGTGGTTGCCGGCATTGTCCTTCCCGACGAATACACCAAAGAGAATTTAGGGCTTGTGGAAAAAGGCATAGAAAATATGGTCCATCACATCACAACTATCCGTAAGTCAGGCATAAATCCGGTAGTCTGTGTTAACTGTTTCCATACAGATACAGAGGCGGAAGTTGAGATGGTCAGAAAAGCAGCGGAAGAAGCGGGTGCGAGATGCGCCAAATCCACCCATTGGGCGGATGGCGGAGAGGGCGCCCTGGAGCTTGCGGATGCCGTAATAGATGCCTGTAAGGAGGAAAATGAATTCAAGTTCCTGTATCCTATCGATATGAAATTACGCGATCGTGTTGAATTGATTGCCAAAGAAGTTTACGGAGCAGACGGTGTCTCCTGGAGTCCGACAGCAGAGACCAAGGCCAAAATGCTGGAGGGTGATTCCAAATACTCCGACTATACAACAATGATGGTAAAGACCCATCTCAGCCTGACCCACGATCCTACAATTAAGGGTGTACCAAAGAACTGGACACTTCCCATACAGGATGTGTTAATTTACTCCGGCGCCAAGTTCCTCTGCCCCTGTGCCGGCACAATAAGCCTTATGCCCGGAACAAGCTCTAACCCGGCCTTTAGAAGGGTTGACGTAGACACGGAAACAGGAAAAGTTAAAGGATTGTTTTAGTATTTTGGTCAGGGAAAAATAATTGGGAGTTAATATTGCAATTGCCGGAAAGGGTGGTACTGGAAAAACAACCATAACCGGGCTCCTTTTAAGAAATTTGAAGGAGACCGGTAGAGTGCCCATTCTTGCTGTTGATGCCGACCCCAATTCCTGTCTGCCGGTTGTTTTGGGCTTAAAAGCCGAAAACACTATCGGCAGAATGATTGCAGGTTTTATTGACAATAAAGATAACGTTCCTTCTGGCATGACAAAAGATTTATATATCGAGATGCAGATTAATAAACTGTTAATTGAAGGTGACAATCTGGATCTTTTAGTAATGGGAAGGGGAGAAGGGGCAGGATGTTACTGTTATGCAAATGTGATTTTAAGAAAATTTATTGATAACCTTGCCAACAGTTATAAATATGTTGTTATTGATAATGAAGCAGGCCTTGAACATTTAAGCAGACGACTTACAGACAGAATCGATTTTCTCTTGCTTGTTTCTGATTATAGTATAAAAGGAGTAAAGACGATTGAGCAGATAATGGAGATCATTTCCGAACTCAAGCTGGACATAAAAAGCAAAGGATTGATAGTAAATCGCGCGCCTGTTGATATGGACGAAAAGATTTTAGATGCTGTTGCAAGAACCGGTATCAATTTGTTGGGAGGCATTCCATTTGACGAGAAGATATCTGATTTCGACCTACAAGAGATCCCCTTACTAGAATTACCGGAGAGATCCCCTTCTAATCTGGCAGCAAAAGATATTATAAAAAATTTATCTTTAATTTAAGAATTCAGGAGGTTAAGATGACTGCAAAGATAATAAGTGGAACCGAAGTTGCAAAGCAAATAAGGGAGGAGCTTAAAAAAGAGGTTGAAGAGCTGAAAGAAAAACATGGGGTTACCCCCGGTCTTGTGACTATATTGGTAGGGGAAAACCCGGCTTCTATAAGCTATGTTACTGCAAAGCAAAAGACCTCAAAAAATTTAGGGTTTCATTCGATTCAGGACAACCAGCCGGAAAGCATCTCCCAGGACGAACTTTTAAAATTGATAGAAAAATATAATAATGATCCTACAATTCACGGAATATTAGTACAACTCCCCCTGCCTAAGCAAATAAATGAGACGGAAGTTTTATATGCCATAGATCCAAAAAAGGATGTTGACGGCTTTCATCCGGTAAATGTTGGAAAAATGATGATAGGCGAAGCTGAATATCTTCCCTGTACACCGGCAGGAATTCAGCAGCTGTTAATACGATCAGGAACAGAAATAGAAGGTTCCGAAGTGGTGGTTGTGGGAAGAAGCAATATTGTTGGAAAGCCCATCCTGAACATTCTTCTTCAGAAGCAAAAAGGGGCCAATGCTACTGTAACCTTATGTCATACAAGAACAAAGGACATTGCTTTTCATACAAAAAGGGCCGATATTTTGATTGTTGCGGCAGGGAAACCAAATGCAGTCACTGGAGATATGGTAAAAGAAGGTGTAGTTGTAATTGATGTTGGTGTAAATAGAGTCGGAAAGACAAAAGAAGGGAAAGCTATTCTTTGCGGTGATGTAGATTTCGATGCGGTAAAGGAAAAGGCGGC
>JAXHUS010000578.1:0-2236 GCA_034189305.1 Thermodesulfobacteriota bacterium
ATGGCTCGCGCCCTTAATAATATCTCCCAGTGAGCCTGCCCTGTCTGTTTCGTAAAGCATGAGGGAATACAGAAAACTGAAGCACCTTTTACTGTACACATGTTATATAATTCTGGGAATCGTAAATCATAACAGATAGACAATCCGACCTTAAATTCTTTTACAGAAGTAACAGCAATCTGATCACCTCGTAAAAATGATCTAGACTCTTTAATAGCCCTTTTATTTATTACTGCATCAAAAAGATGAATCTTGCGATAGGTTGCCTGAATTCTTCCCTTATTATTTATAAGAATCGAGGTGTTATAGCTCTTTCTTGATGATTCAACCTGTTCATAGATCGATCCTGCAAGAATATATACATTAGATCCTCTTGCTATTCCTTGAAAAGGAAGAATTGACTCTCCTGGGATGTGTTCTGCAATACTTCTATTCTCTTTCTGACTGATTCTTCCTCTAAAATTAAAAATCTCTGGAAGAATAATAAATTCTGCATTTTTCTTTATAGCGCTTTGAACAAATTCGAGAGCTTTACCAACATTTTCATTCTTATTACTGCCCGCCTTTATCTGGATTACTGCCACCTTCATTCTATTACAACCTCACACTGATTAATATATTGATATACTACTGAGCTTCTTTATCCATCTCACGACGTGGGGCTAATTAGACGCTTACATATAAACTACACTGATAGATATTTATTAATAAGCATAACCCAACATTATCACTTCACAAACTTACCATTCTCCCACTTACCCGATAAAACCTTCCCATAAGTATAGGTAAAAGCTCCCTGGCCGTGGAAAAAATTATCCTTCCATTCTCCTTTATAAGTGTTGCCGTTTTTATAATAAAAATTGCCTTTGCCGTGTTTTAAGTTATCCTTCCATTGGCCTGAATACCTGTTCCCATTAGCGTAATAAAATGTTCCCCTGCCGTTTAATTTATTGCCTTCAAACTGTCCAACATACCTACTGCCTTTGTATTTTCCAGCGGCATATATAAAAGTACCCTGACCGTTTGCCATGTTGTCCTCAAACTCTCCTGTGTATTTGTTTCCATTTTCAAAAGTAAACGTGCCCTTGCCATTCATCTGGTTGTCTTTCCACTGCCCGATATATCTTCCCCCTTTATATTCTCCTTCTGCATAAGTGAATGTGCCTTGCCCATTAAACATATTGTCTTTAAACTGGCCTGTATATTTATTACCGTTTGCATAATAGAACGTGCCCTCGCCATTCATATGGTTGTCTTTCCACTGCCCGACATATCTTCCCCCTTTATATTTACCGGAGGCTAATGTAAATGTCCCCTGTCCATTAAACTTGTAATTTTTCCACTGGCCTGTATATTCGTTGCCATTATAAAAGATAAAGGTGCCTTCACCGTCTTTACAGGTCCCGCGTGTGCATTTTCCAGGAATGCAGCTAGTATTAAAGAAAATACTTAAAAGTATAATAAAAGCTGATAATAAAATGTGCCATTTCATGGCATAATACCCCATTTTTTTAATTTAAACGTTTTATTAGTTTGTCATATATTTCACTATTCCCAGGCAGAAGCAAAAAAATGGCAGCTCGAAATTGCCTGTATTCCATTTCATCTTTTGTCTCTCTAATTTTAGAATCTATATTCATTTCATCACGTAATTTCATGCAGAGCGATTCTTTTTGAAGCTCAAAGTCCACGTCATCAATTTCCCTGGCTTGTCGCACTACCATTTCCATCTTTTCGAGTATCCTGTTTTTATTGCTTTTTTGTATTCCCGGCAGTGTGGCTTCAATTATATCATCAAGAGGTACAATGTACAGATGCTTATATCTTGCCCAATCCTCATCTGAATAGCTTCTTATTTCTCTTAAATAATCTATCCATTTATCATTAACAAATGCCTGGCCTATATTTGTGGAGTCTTTTAGGCTGTCAGGAGGAAATAGGCAGCACTGAAAATCTTTTAATAAGTACTCCTGGCTGCTTGTAAGGATATCAGTAATCTGTGACTTAATATCCCATAATTTTTCTGTCCCATTCTTTCCAAAGAGCCCATGTACATGCGCAAGATCTATGATGTATCTTCCTTTTTTTGTAATAATTTCAGTCTTCATTTTGGAAATATCCCCTTTCGGGAAATAAGATGGAGGGTAATGGCACTTAAGACATCCTGTTTTTGAATTCCCGTTCTTCTGTGCTGCAATTACAGACCTTTTAATGATTTCTGCTTCTTTCATTCTCA
>JAXHUS010000579.1:0-3149 GCA_034189305.1 Thermodesulfobacteriota bacterium
AAAAAAGAAACAGATAACCGATTCTCTCATTCAACACAACAGACAGCTTTAGCTGTCTGTCTCAGGTAAGGTTGTCTGTCTGAAGCAAGATAGAAGGGGGCAATGGGCTAAAGCCCATTGTTGTGGATATTAATGGCTACTTGTGAACCGTTAATTTGGACGGGCTGAGATAATTGGATGGAAATAATAAAAAAGAACTGTAAATCAGATTTGGTTTTGGCCTTAAAAGCTTGTTTTGAGAATTACTGCATGATTTGCACGATTATATTAATCTCTAATCTTTGATAATTAATTAATCTGAAGTTATTAAAGGAGAAGACTCATTGTTTGCAAGCTTTAGCACCTCATCATCAGATATAGATGGTGTCATTTCTGCCACATACCATACGGAATGACCGTCATCACGCAATTGTTCAATAATTTGTCTGTCAACACTTTCATCTGCAACAAAATTCATGCTGTTGTCTCTTCAACAGGGTATACTACATCTGCTTTCAAAGCCTGGGCAGCAAACGCACAAGATGCTTGTATTGCTTTATGTGTTAAACGGGGGTGTTCACTCAAAATTTGATCTACAGATTCACCAGATGCCATCTTTTCCAGGATTATTTCAACTGTAATTCGAGTTCCTTTAATAACAGGTTTACCCATCATTATCTTCGGATCTGAAACTATTAGCTCGCTCATTATTATCTCCTTGTTTAAGCAAATAACAGGTTAATATATAATTTTTTTTATAAATATCACTATTTTTATAACTTGACAAAAAAAAATTAGAATTGCTGTAAAATTAATAGGATATAAATCACACCTTATTTATTACTTAAATTTCGTACCCTTAAAAAGTGAAGCATCATTGCCAGTAGTTCTTTTAGTAATAAAGTTATGAACGAAACAAGAAGACAGGAGACAGAAGACAGAATTCAGAACATTAAAAAAAAAGCTCTTTATTTATTCTTACTCCTGGATTCTGACTTCTGGATTCTTTTACACCGATGTTTTCCAACCTGTCATAACCATATAACATGACTTTGTCCTGGAAAACGGGTGCTAAACTTGAGTTTATTATTATCCTTTTTTAGTCACTTTTGTTTTTGCCTGCTGAATCTTACAATGGGTTTTTGCTTTTAACTTTCAGATAAAACTCTTCCATAACCTCAACGAATGAAATATCTTTCTTCCAGAAAGGAGGGAAATCACCTTGCTTTTTTATCAAAAGGGCCGGGATTGTTGACTTTGAGAGAGCCTTCTCTTTTTGGGGGGGCTTCTTTGTGCAGGCCCAGAATTCCTTGAGGCCTGTTTTCTTTTTAACTTTTTCCTTTTTAAGTGCGGTAAAATAAGATTCCGAGCTTTCCGGATTTATCCCTTCATTATTAAATTGTGACAACAAAACCTTTCCCAGAGGGGATTTTGCCAGTTCTTCCTGCAGCTCTTCCCTGGACAATCCCCTCAGCTCAAACATCAAGAAGGGATCCCTGTCAAATTCCGAAGCGACTAGATAATAGACTCCTGCAATATGTTTGCAGGGATTAGCCCAGTCAGGGCAGGAACAGTCTGTTATAAAATCACTTTCATTCCGGGGAAGAAGGCTTAATGAAAGGCTGGAAAAAATATCCTCAATATTATCGGGCATTTCATTCATAAGAAGCCTGGAGACATAAGCTGCTTTTGATGAGAGGGACATTATAACCCTAGACCAATGTTTTTTAGGAATTGGAGCAATCTCTATGGCCGTTTTATATAGAGGTTCTTTATACACTCCAAAATACGGATTTACCGAACCTCTGACTTTTGCGGTTATTTTTCCCTTTGATAATTGGAAATCAAGAATTTTCCCATTTCGGGCATAAGAACGTCCCCGCCCCAATCTTCCAGGATCGGTAAAGCTTTCCAGTGCCTCAATAAACTGTTTTCCCCACCATGTACGGCTGAATTTTGTCATTATTCACTCCTTAAAAAACCGGTTTCAATCCAGAACTGCATTCCGGCTGAGCTGAATCAGTTTCTTAAAAGCCTCATTATCAAGCCTGGAAAGCCAGGATTCATCACTGCCCACTATTAATCCGGCAAGTTTCTTTTTATCTTCTATCATCTGGTCTATCCGTTCTTCCAGGGTTCCAATGGAAATAAATTTATGAACAAATACATTTTTTTTCTGCCCAATACGAAAAGTCCTGTCGGTTGCCTGATTCTCTACCGAAGGATTCCACCAGCGGTCGAAATGAAATACATGATTGGCTTTTGTGAGAGTAATCCCAACTCCCCCCGCCTTCAAAGAAAGAATGAAGATCGACGGCTCTGTCTCCTCATCCTGAAATTCTTCAATCATCTTTTGCCTTTTTGTTCTGCCTGTTCCACCATGAATCATATATGTATTATAATGAGATGATTTTTTAATAAATTTTTCCAGATATTCACAGATTTCCCGAAACTGGCTGAAAATCACGAGGCTTTCCCCATTTTCAATTACCTCTTCCATCATGGCAGCAAGACGACTCAGTTTTTGAGAGCGTTCCTGGGTAAACCGGCTTCCATCTTGAAGAAACTGGGCGGGATGATTGCATATCTGTTTCAATCTCATCAGTGAAGACAAGATTAAGCCTTTCCTTTCCATGCCTTCTTTTTCTTCAATCTGTTTTACCACATCCTGAACCACTGCTTCATAAAGGGATGCCTGCTCTCTGGATAAGTTACAGTATATTTTTTGTTCCACCTTTTCCGGCAGGTCTTTGATAATATTTTTATCCGTTTTTACCCTTCGCAGGATAAATGGCTCAATCAATTTTTTTAAAAGGGTGGTTTTAACCCTGTCATTTTCTTTCTGGATTGGGAGTTCAAAAGTTTTTCGGAAATTCCCCTGAGTTCCCAAATAGTTGTGATTAAGAAAATTAAAGATTGACCAGAGATCCAACAAACGATTCTCCATTGGAGTTCCTGTCAGCACCAGACGGTATTTAGACTTTAATTTTATAATGGCTTTTGTTTGGGCAGCCTGAGGGTTCTTGATATTTTGTGCCTCATCCAGAATGATTCTTTCCCATTCAAGAGAGTTAAGAATCTTTTCATCTTTTCTTGCCAGGGCATAGGAGCTTATTACCACATCGTTATGCAACCCCTTTTCTTTAAACTCCTTTTCTTTATGGATTCTT
>JAXHUS010000058.1:0-2680 GCA_034189305.1 Thermodesulfobacteriota bacterium
GTCACCTAAAGCCATTTTAACCTCCTTATTCGTGTTATAAAATTTTAATATTTCGGTTCTTATTTCATTAAATTAATTTACACAGATTTAGAAACGAATAACCTTTCAGGTGAGTTACAATATTATACGATTTCTGATTTATGAATGAATCATCATTCAGTTTTTATTTTTATGAAAATAACATAAACAGCCAGCTTTGTCAAATCTAAAATCATTTGTTTTGAAATGTACCGCTTATTTTATGCTTTAAAAGCTGCTTAAAATAAAAAATTAAGTATCAATTACTATCCAAAAGTCAGTAATATTTATGCCGGTTTTATATTTTCTTCATTTTTAAGAATTATTCGCACATCGACAATTGTATAACCGTCCTCATGCGCAATAACAGGATTAATGTCCATCTCTTTAATCCGTGGATAAGCCTCAATAATTTCTGAAACAGTTAAAAGTAACCTGCTTAGGGCAGATTTATCAACGGGCGGTCTGCCCCGAAATCCATTAAGAATGGGATAGGATTTAATCTCTGAGATCATTTTTCTGGGAGCGGTTCGAGATATGGGCAGAACACGGAATGAAACATCCTTGACCACTTCAACCAGGATACCGCCGACTCCAAACATAATAACCGGACCGAACTGTTCATCAATTTTGGTTCCGATAATGACTTCAATACCTTCTCCTGCCATGCAGGAAACTATGCAGCCTTTTATATCGGCCTTCTTATTATATTGTCGGGCATTTTCAATAATTTCATTAAAAGCATACCTAATTTCATCCTCCTTTTTGAGTTTCAATCTGACACCACCTGCATCGGTTTTATGGAGAATATCAGGTGATACAATCTTTAATGCCACTTCATGTCCCAAATTTTTTGCGATTCTTACTGCATCATCAGCATTGACGGCCAATTGATCCAGAGTTACCTCAGCGCCATGCAGCCGCAAAAGTTCCTTGCCCTCATGTTCCATAAGGACATATCTTCCCTCTTTTATTGCATTGTTTATTATTTCTTTGCCTTCCTTTTTTGCATTGGCCCCCTGGTTAAATACGAAAGTAGCCTTTCTATAAGGTGTCTCAATTTTATGACCATAATGGGACAGGACGGCAATACACTTACATGCAATGTCAAGAGAGTCGTACACAGGAATACCATAATATCTTAAAAGTTCCAGTGAGTGAGGTTTTGCAAAATTGTACAGGCTGTGCAATACAATGGGTTTCTTTATTTTTTTTAAAAGCTTACCCATCCGGTGCGCCGCATCCTCTTCGATGAATTTGAGTTTTTCTGCAAACCGTATTCCATATCCACCGAAAAGTCCCACAACAAGCAGCCCACCTATATGGCTATCCTCCAGGAGTATTTGCGCACAGTCAGCAAAAATGGCAGGATTAGAATCAGTACCGCCAGCAACATCTATGGGGTTCCTGACCGAGGCATTCGATGGGAGTATCTTTCTCAGCAGGGCCTGGGTTTTCTGTGTCAATTTTGGCATATCTATCCTGTAGTCGGTGAGCAGGTCCGCTGCAATGGTAGCATGCCCTCCGCCGTCGGCAAGAATTGCTATCCTGTTGTTATATATGGGTGGAAGGCTTGAAAGTGTCTCTGCAGCGGGGAAAAGTTCATCAGAATTTTCAATGGTAATTATACCCGCGCGTTCAAAAGCGCTTCTGGCTACCTCCGATATTCCTGCAAGGGCGCCGGTATGAGAGCCTGCCGATTTGCTTCCCGTTGATGAACGGCCGCTTTTCAGCAGTATAATCGGTTTATAGGTTGTGGTTTTATATGCCTGTTGAAGGAACTTCCTCCCGTCCCTTAATCCTTCCACATATATCAGAATTGCCTTTGTATCCGGATCCTCTGTAAAAAATTCAAGGTATTCATGGAATTTTATATCCGCCTCATTACCCACACCAACATAGTAGGAAAAGCCCTTCTGACTTTTCAGTTTTGCTTCAGTAATAAGATTTAAAGCGATGTTACCGCTCTGGGTAAGAAGAGCGATATCACCCTTAGGAACGTCTTTTAATCCTACAAGATTTAAATTTTTCCCCACATTTATAATACCCGATGTATTAGGGCCTATTATTCGCATATTGTATCTTTTTGCATTTGCTACGATTTCGTTCTCAAGTTGTTTTCCCCTTTCACCTAATTCCCCAAATCCACCGGCAATAATGACCGCCCCCGCTACCTTTTTCCTGCCGCAATCATCTATAATAGATGGAATTGTTTTTGTTGGTGTGGTAATCAATGCAAGGTCAACAGCTTTTTCTATATCAAGGATACTTTTATAACTTTTCAGCCCAATAATATTGTCTTCTCGCGGATTAACAGGATATATTTCCCCTTCATACTTATCATCCAGCAGTGTTTTTATTGCCTGAAATCCCCTCTTTCTTTCATCCCGGGAAGCTCCGATTATGGCTACGGATTCGGCATGGAATATTTTTTTAAGACCCACCCTACTTTCCTTTATAAACAGGTTTTCGTTTTTCATTAAAGGAACGTATTCCTTCATGCCAGTCTTCTGTGTCCATACAGGATAAGATTGCCTCCGCTTCTAAAGTCAATACAGTCTCAATATCCAGAATAGATGTTTTTTGCAGATGTCTTTTTGCTGCTTGCATTGAAACCGGTGCCTTCTCAGCAAGTTTTTCCGCAAAATTTTTTGCCTCATTC
>JAXHUS010000580.1:0-11423 GCA_034189305.1 Thermodesulfobacteriota bacterium
TATGTTAATTAAACCAGGGTTTGTCTTTGGGAAAAAAGTATAATTTGTTAGATTGATAATTTTTTGTAAGTATACCAGTATGGGGAGACCTTGTTAATTAATAATAAAAAAGAGGAGAAAAATGGCTTTCAATGATTTAAGAGAATTTATTAACAAACTGGAACAAGAAGGAGAACTTTGCCGAATCCAGGAGGAGGTAGACTGGAATTTAGAAATCGGCGGAATTATTCGAAGAGTTTATGATTTAGGTGCCCCTGCACCACTTTTTGAAAATATAAAGGACTATACGGGCTTTAGAATCTTTGGGGCACCTGCAGGTTTTAGCTCAATCCCCAAGAGAAAATTTGCAAGACTCGCGCTGTCCTATGGATTAACTCCGAATGCCGATGCAGAGGAGATTATAGAAAATTATTTAGCGAAAAAGAAGAATCCAATAAAGCCGGTAATGGTTAAAGGTGGCCATTGTAAGGAGAATGTTCTGCTGGGTGATGACATTGATCTTTTTAAATTTCCTGTTCCCTTTATTCATGAAGGTGATGGAGGGAGATACATAGGAACATGGCATACCGTTGCAACGAAAGATCCTGACAGTGACTGGGTAAACTGGGGTATGTACAGACTTATGGTTCACGATAAAAATTCAATGGGAGGTGTTCTTGTCCCTCATCAGAATATAGGGATGATGTATTATGGGAAGTATGAGCCGGGGAATATGACAATGCCCTTTGCTGCGGCTTTAGGAACTGAGCCTATAACCCCCCTTATGGGATGCTCCTTTATTCCAGTTGGTGTAAGTGAGGCGGATATTATAGGTGGCCTGCGGGGCGAACCTCTGGAGCTGGTAAAGTGTGAGACGAATGATCTTTATGTGCCTGCTTCAACGGAGATTGTAATTGAAGGTGAGGTCAGGCCCTTTGAAAGGAGAGATGAAGGCCCCTTTGGCGAATATGTCGGATATCGGGCAGGAATGAAATCTCCAAAACCAGTTTACAGGGTAAAAGCAATAACATTTCGGAACAATGCAATCCTTCCTGTTTCCAATATGGGTGTTCCGGTGGATGACGGGGCTGCTGCCATGCACTTAACCGTATCCGGTGACATTTTAGAGCAATTGAGAAGTGTTAATTTTCCGGTGCGGATGGTTTATTGCCCGCCCCATGCAGTTACTCATATGGCAGTGGTTTCAACGAAAGTTCCCTATCCTAATTTTGCAAAAAAGGTGGCACATGCTGTCTGGGGCAATCGTCCCGGAGAGTTTATGTATTATGTAATTGTAGTTGAAGACGATGTGGATGTAACTAATTTTGATGAAGTTCTCCATTCTTTGACTACCAGATGCCATCCGCAAAGAGGAATCTATTCGGTTCCGAATGCCCCTGCTTATCCGGTCCTTCTTCCCTTTCTGGATCCGGATGACCGGGCCAGAGGGAAGGGAGCGTATGTTCTGTTCGACTGTACTTTCCCGACTGACTGGCCGAAAGAAGCGATTCCCGTTAAGGCCTCCTTTGACGTGTTATGGCCTGAAGATATCCAGGATAAGATTTTAAAGAAATGGACAAAATATGGTTTTAAAGATATTTAATACTAATAATAATTTTTAAGAAAGGAGTTTAAGTTATGAAAAAATATGTTGTTTTTTTGATCCTTTGTTCTCTTATTGTATACCAATTTAGCTTTACTAAAATGTGTGGCTGTAATATGGCTCTCGCCGCTGATGTCAAACCGGGTGTCGTTATCGATCAAAATAACTGGGAAAAGTATAAGGATGTTTTGGTTATACCTTATAGAAGCGAACTTAAAGAGGGCCTTGTTACAATGAGGATAATGGAGACAAAACCTGTAAAATTTCCCAGAGCTTTCAATGAAGCTACCAGAAGAAATGTCGGAAAGACCTCATTAGATAAAGACGGGGGTCTGGTAAATTATGTGGCTGGCATTCCCTTTCCCAAAATAGATCCTCAAGATCCCCAGGCAGGTAATAAACTTGTCTGGAATCAATACTGGCACTGGATGGGAGATGATTATTATCTTGATCATGCTGATAGGTGGTGTACCAATCCCCAGGGACAGGAGATACTTGCGGGAACGTGTCAGGCATTTCTGCGTGCCACCGGCAGGGTGACCCTGGATCCCAAACCCGCTATTCCGGGTTATGAGGATATTGAAACCTTTTTTGTTAACATGAATCTTTATCCCAGGGATGCAGCCGGCACTACAGTGATGACAAAACGGTATTCCAATCCTGTTAAAGAAGATGACATGTGGATATATATCCCGAGTTTGCGAAGGGTAAGGCGTTTCCCTACATCCCAGAGATGTTCCACTATTGCCCCCACGGTTTATACAAATGACGACATTTATGGATTCAGGGGCAAGGTTCCCAGATTTAACTATCAGTTTGTGGGTGATAAAAAGCTTATAGCCCTCTGTCATCAAAAACACCATCCGGTAAAACAACGCAAAGGAAGTGCAATGCCCCAGGACGAGGATTGGGAAGTAAGAGATTTCTGGGTTGTAAAACAAACCCCCAAAGATCCCTCTTACTGTTACAGCAAGAGAATTTTCTACTATGACAAGGAATTCTGGGAAAATATGCATGTAGACATTTATGACCGTAAAGGAGAATACTGGAAGGCAGTTCCCGCCCATGTCTATACCAAGACCCTTAAGGGAGAACCGGATATCTATTTTAGTACTGCTGGAACCGGCTATGATTTCCAGAGCGGCCATAAAACCTTCACCTATTATGAATGGGAAAATGATGTGGGGATAAAAGTCGGGGAATTTGCCCTCTCCAATATGGTAAGGGCAGCAAGGATGGGAAGATTCAGGTAAAATAAAAATGACCAGAGATCCTGATATTAAAGAGAAAGTGATTGTACTTTCTCTTTAATATCATTTTGTGACAAATACCGTTATATATCCTATTGATCTTCCCTCTGTATTCGGAGGGATAATGTACTTTTCTTGTGGTTTTTTTTAAGTAGTAATTTCTGTAAAAAAATTTTTTAAAAGAAAATTACACAATAAATAAGAGAACCGTTTTGTTTATTCCTTGATGATTACTTAAGATAGGATAAACAGAAACCCTATAAAATATAAGGAGATATATTTATGGCCTTTAAGGATTTAAGAGATTTTTTGGAACTTTTAAAAGAAAAGGGGGAATTAGTCACTATTGATGCCCAGGTTGATCCCCACCTTGAAATCGGAGCAGTTGGTCATTTGACCAGGATGGGGCCGGCGGTTCTTTTTACCAATGTAAAGGGGTCCGATAAGTCGGTGGCTATAAATGTAGTAGGTACCCGCAAAAGGGTGGCCCTGGCCCTTGATACCACAGAGGAAGGCTTGATGGAGAAATTATCTATGGGGATTGACAACCCTATAAAACCTGTCCTTATTTCTAATGGACCCTGCAAGGAGAATATCTTAATGGGAGATGAGATAGACCTGAATATTTTCCCGATCCCCAAGTGGAACGATAAAGATGGAGGAAGGTTCAGTGATTTTGGTATAGTCATAACCAAGGATGTGGATACAGGAACTCAAAATGCGGGAATGTACAGGATGCATGTAAAAGGAAAGAACAAGACCAGCATCTTTGTGGGAGAGAGGCAGCATATCGGCAGACATTACCAGAAGGCTAAAGAAAAAGGGTTAAAAGCCCTTGAAATGGCGGTAGCAATAGGCCTTGACCCTATAACTAACCTGATGGGCCCGTGTCCGGCTGAATACGGGGTTAACGAGATAGACCTGGCAGGGGGGTTAAGGGGGGAACCGGTAGAAATAGTAAAGTGTGAAACCGTAGACCTTGTAGTTCCTGCCACATCCGAGATTGTCCTGGAAGGGAAGGTTCCATTGGGAGTTCATGAAACAGAAGGTCCCTTTGGTGAATTTACCGGTTATTACTCCGGTACTTATGAACATCCCGTCTTTGAAATCTCTGCCATCACTCACAGAAATAATCCTGTATTTCAGGGCACCTATTTAGGCAAACCTCCTACTGAAGGGCATATAGCCGGGGAAATCGCAATGGAACACCTTACCTTTAAAGAAGCAAAGACAAAGGTCCCTGAGCTAACAGGAGTTCATATAGTGGAAGGGACGGGTTGGATTATATTTTGTGCCTCTATAAAAAAGGAATATGAAGGGCAAATTCATAAGGTATCACACGCTATATGGTCAACTGAAATAGGCGATTACGGGAAGATATTGATCATCGTGGATGATGACATCAACCCATATAATATTCATGACGTTATATGGGCTATGTCTACCCGCTACCAGCCGGAATTCGACACCTATATTACCCCCCGGGTTGCAGGTTATGGTATCGACCCTTCCGAAAGGTCGATTAAACCCCGTGGGATTGAGACAGGTGGAATATCTTCTCTGACTTCCAGGATTCTGATTGATGCCACAGTATCCATAGAAAGGCCAATAATGGGGGAACCTGTGAGTGCCCCCCTTATAACAGATGAGGTGAAAAAGAGGCTGGGAGATTTGATTTTCCCAGGAATTAAATAATAATTTTTTATTAAACTAGAAGAGGAGGTAAATTATGAAATATGGAAAGAGTATAATAGGACTGTTTATTGGGTTTATTTATTTATTTGGTATGGTTCATCTTTGTAATGGAGATGTAAAGCCCGGGGATGTAATCGGCCCAAAAAACTGGGAAAAGGCAAAGGGATTAATCCAACCTGCTGTTTTAAATGAGATTAAAAATGGGTATCAAGTTAAAGTAAGGGAATTTAAGCCTCATAATAATCCCAGGGAATATGATGAGGCAACGAAAAAATATGCCGGCGGAGTAAAGATAGGTCCTGATGGAGAGCTGATAAACTATATAGCGGGCCTGCCATTTCCTGAGATTGACACTTCAGACCCCCAGGCGGGTTTAAAGGCAATCTGGAATTATTACTTTCGCTGGCGGGGAGATGATTACTTATTTGGTGGTAGCGCAGGAGGTAGAAGTGTTGGGCCCATGAGTCGACATTGTATTAATAAATATGGAAATGAAATCTTAAATGACGTTGGTCAGATTTATTTGAAACCCCATGCAAGGGTAACCCTGGATCCCAAACCGAAAATTCCGGGGTTTGAAAATATTGATGAATTTTATATCTCCATAGTTCAATCACCCAGGGATCAGGCAGGTACCACTACACTGCAAAAAAGATATTTTGATCCTTTGAAAGAAGATGATTTATGGATATATATTCCAAGTTTGAGAAGGGTAAGAAGGCTTCCTACCACGCAGCGATGCGCAACCAAGGCTCCTTCGGATTACACTGCGGATGACGTCTGGGGATTTCAGGGTAAGGTTACCCTCTTTAATTATAAACTTCTTGCTCCTGTAAAGTTACTGATTGTAAACCACCAAAAGCATGTGCCCATGAAAAATAAAAAAGGTTTCTGGCTTCCTCTGGATGAAGAAGTTGAACTTGTAGATGTTTATGATATAGAGCAGACACCCAAAGACCCAGCATACTGTTACAGCAAGAAAATTCTTCGTGTCTCAAAGAATACTTTTTCATGTGCTGGTATATTTGGCTATGATAAGAAAGGGGAATTATGGAAGGAATTTTGGACTTCACATAGAGTGCTGACTACAAGGGATGGACAAAAGACCTGGAATTTTGGATTTAATGCTTCTATTGATGTTCAAGTTCCGCATTATACTACTACCGATAGTTTTGATTACCCAGTAAATGTAGGGATTAGCCCAGAAGACTATTCATTAAGAAAAATAACTACTGTATCAAGAATGGGTGGGTTTTAAAATTTAAAATATATACTTAGCGAACTCCAATTTGCAAATTTAAGGATAAACTCTAAGTACAAAATTCGAAATCCTAAAACTCAAATGACCAAAGACCAAAATTCGAAACAATGCGATTTAGAGGAAAGGGCGAAATAGTTTTGGTATTTGAATTTGTTTAGGATTTAGTGCTTAGAATTTAGGATTTGATAAACTTAAGATTTGTGATTCTATAGTGCGCCTGATATAAAATAGATTTTAATTTTTTAGGATGGAATATGTATAAGGACTTAAGGGAATTTGCTAAAAAGTTGAGGGAAGAAAGGGAAGTTATAGACATCGAGGACGAGCTTTCCCCGGTATATGAAGTTTCAGGGGTTATGAAGTATATGGATAAATATAATGGACATGCCCTGTTTTTTAAAAGGATTAAGGGTTATGACTTTCCCATAATAGGCAACCTCCTTGGCAGAAGAAAGCGGCTGGCAATAGCCCTTGATATTAAAGAGGATGAAATTTATGAAGAATATCTTTTAAGAAGAGATAGACCTATAAAACCTGTTATTATAGAAAAGTCTCCAGCAAAAGAGATCATTATAAAGGATAACATAAATTTACAGAAAGCACTTCCGGTCCTAACCCATTTTGAAAGGGATAAAAGCCCATACTTCACATCAGCAGTTACCATTGCAAAGGATCCGGAGACAGGGATAAGAGGTATGGGAATTCACCGGATTCAGATAAGGGGTGACAGAGAAATTGGCATAGCTCTGGCCACCCCACCCCTGTCCACATTTCTTAAAAAGGCCGGAGATACGGGTAAGCCTTTAGAAATAGCTATCGCCATAGGAATGGATCCGATAACCTTTTTTTCTTCTGTTATATGGGCACCGGAGGGAATTGATAAATTTGATATAGCCGGTGGACTGGCAAAAGAACCTATTCCCCTTATTAAGTGTGAATCAGTTGATCTTGAAGTTCCAGCCTGTGCAGAGTTTATCCTGGAAGGGAAAATAGATTCCCGGAGTAGTAGAGTAAGAGAAGGTCCCCTTGGAGAGTCTACAGGATATTATTTTACCTTTGAAAGCCCCACAGGGGTTATAGAACTCATAAGCTATAGAAAAGATCCCATATACCATGCCCTTATGCCCTTTACCACCGAAGAATCAGTCCTTATGGATATATCCTGGGAGGTCGATAATCTCAAGTCTATTAAAAAAACGTTCCCCCAGATAGTGGATATGCATCTTATGGTTTTGGGAATGATTGCCATTATACAGGTTGATAAAAGTGCAGAAGGAGAGCCTCAAAGGATTATACAAGGCATTTTATCATCCTATCCCTTTATTAAAATGGTTATCGTAGTGGACAATGATATCGACATATACGACGCCCGGGAAGTCAATTGGGCAGTTGCAACGAGAACCCGGCCGGATAAAGATATAATAATAAATTCCGATTTGCCTGGATTTATGCTTGACCCTTCATCAATAGGGGGGGAGATGGCAAATGATACCCATATACTAACTACAAAGACATCAAAATTGGGGATCGACGCCACAAAACCCCTGGATGCATTAAGCAGGTTTGAAAAGATAGATGTTCCGATGAATATAAGAGAAAGGGTTATAGGGATTATAAAAAAATGTGAAAGTTTATCAAAATAGATGTGGGGATGAATACAAAAACAGTTATCTTTGTATTGTTAAGCAAAGCAAGGAAGAAGAAATACAGGACTTTCCCAAGAAAATCTAAGGCCCAAAAGGGGCCAACTGATTTTGTTTCGTCATGACTTTTACAGACAGATTTTACAACTCCCTTATTGTAACTTATTTAGTGATTCCCCGCCCGAATACCTTCAACTATAGCATAATCCCAAAAGATGCGCTTGCCTTTTTCGGGCTATCAGCATTAGCCGGCTAAAGGGATAGCCTCTTTTACTCATGTTAGTATTGATAAAAAGATACCGGCTATTATTGCGGAACCAATCACTCCAGCTACATTGGCCCCCAAGGCATGCATCAATAGAAAATTTTGTTTATTTGCCTCCTGCCCTAATTTTTGTGATACTCTTGCAGCCATGGGCACTGCGGATACGCCTGCAGACCCTATCAGGGGATTTACTTTTTCTTTAGAAAAAAGATTCATCAATTTAGCCAATAATATGCCACCGGCAGTCCCTGCGCCAAAAGCAACAATCCCCAGTGCAAGTATGTACAGCGTTTTCAACCTGAGGAAGACTTCTGCGGACATAGATGCCCCTATGCATAACATGAGAAATATCGTTACTATGTTCATCAACTCATTTTCAGCGGAGTCGGCAAGCCTTTTCACAACTCCGCTCTCTTTGAACAAATTACCAAGCATGAACATACCTATGAGTGGCGCTGAGAAGGGAACGAACAGCAAAATGACTATCATCCCCATCAGAGGGAATATCAATTTCTCAAGTTTTGACACCGGACGCAACTGCTTCATGACTATTTTTCGTTCCTCTTCTGTGGTGAGAAGCCTCATTATTGGCGGTTGAATCAGGGCTACTACGGCCATATAGGAATATGCCGTTACTGCTGTAATCCCCAGGAGATGGGGTGCAAGAATCGTTGTAGTGAAGATTGTTGTTGGTCCGTCCGCCCCCCCGATAATTCCGATAGAACATGCCTCTGGAATAGTAAAACCCAGTAGCAAAGCTCCCCAGAACGAAATAAATATTCCGATCTGGGCAGCGGCACCAAAGAGCAAGGTCTTGGGGTCTGCTATAAGAGGACTAAAATCGGTCATCACTCCCAGACCTAAAAATATAAGGGGAGGCATTATGTTACAAAAATAGAGGCCGTAATGAAAAAAAACCCCCAAAAGCCCTGAGCCTTGAACTTCATCGGAGAAAGTCATCATACGAGTGAGGGGCAGGTTTGCTAATATTATACCGCAGCCTATCGGCAGCAGTTCATAGGGTTCCATTTTTTCCACAATTGCCAGATAAATGAACAGCAGCCCTGCAACGATCATTACGATATTGCCAAAAGTGAGATTCAAAAAACCGGTTTTGCTCAGAATTAATTGTAAAGAAAAGTCGGGCATATGTTGTCTTTTTTCCTCCTGGTTAAAGTCATAAAATTATGTGTATAGTAATTCAGCCTGTATAAAGGCATTATCTCCGGTTTCTTCAGAAAATTATTTACCTATCTTTATTTTGAACAGGAACCTCTGTAGCATTATTCCAAAGATTTTTAACAATGCCATAAGAATTCCCAGGATTATAAAGACACCTGAGGCTCCAACGACGCTTATTGTCCAGCCTGATTCCCAATCAATCATTTTACTCCCTCAAATATTTATTTTTTAAAATATCTCCCCCCTCCATATTCAAGCCGGCCCTGGCTCCAATTGTTGCTGACGTTTCAAGGAGCCAACCGGCTGGAAATTTTAATTTTTTTTGCACCAAATACAAGTAATTTCTTTTTCAGCACCCTGTAAACTGAGTGTACAATAGTGAACCGTTTACTTTTCTCATAAATTAATACGTATTCCGGCCTCTGTATTCTTTTATTTTGCCTGGTTGTAACCGTAAATCACGGTTGAGGTTACTTGGAAGTTCTCAGTAAGTATTTAAATGTAAAAACTTCCGGCTTGTTTTCAGGGTCTGCGAATTTTGTTTCAAAGGGCATTATCGTTGTATGCCTTGTTTCATGATTAACAAATTTCCCGCATCTCCATATTGCATTTTCATAAGTTTTCGGCATCATTGCATTTATAACCATCTCCTGCGACCTCATTAATCTGCCCCTCTGGTCATATCCGTCAAAGCCATGCACCACGGCAGTTCTTCTTTGCAATTCAACCGGTATTATCCTTTTGCTGTACATATATTCCGGATCGCCTATATCAACTTCCAGTATATTAACAGGCCGAATTTCCCACTCCGACTGAACGGCGTCATTTGTTATCTTTATCCCCTGTTCTTCCATAAGGTAATGCTTACGGCATAGCATATCCCTTTTGTTCATTTTGAATTTCATTTTGGGAGTGAATCTCTGCCTGATCCCTTCAAAATCATCGTACATAAGGTCACTTCCCAATACGGGATCACACACATCGGATCCGGTTAAACGGCGAATCCTTCTTATTGCAGGTATATATGAATACACATCATCTATTTTATCAAGGGGTTCGTATCTTACCCGAAGCAGGCAAAAATCCTTCACATCGTATGGGTCTACTATTAACATGGATTCCTTAACCCTGACCAGTCCATTATTATCAGGAATTTCGGGAATGGGCGGGACATAAACCCTGCCCGTATAATAATAGTTCCTGTAACACCATCTAAAGGTCCGTTCCTGTTCTCCCCTGTAATATAAACTGAAGGTACAAAAAAAGGTAACCTGATCAGTGGTAATATTTCTCCTGTCCACATTCCACATAAGCTCAAGGGCGGTCTCCGGATCAGGGAACGGGATCCCTGCTTTCCAGCCGGTAAGCTCACCTTTTTTGTTTAAACGGCATGATGAGTGATATTTGGTTGTAGCAGCATCAAAGTATTTACCCTGGGGGTATTTCTTTGTTTCCACAATGGGAAGGGTGATAAGATCACTCTTTAGTCCGCTTATGACTGATTTAAAGGTGCCCGGAAGAAAAAGCTTTTGCATCTCGGAGGTATATTCCGAATAATTTGACTTATTTATAATCACGCCGGGTTTAATTTCCTTCCCATATATATAATCGGAAGCAAATAACACAAAGAACAAAAACATATACATAAACAATTTTTTCATAGCCACCTTCTCCTTTTATTGTTCATAATTTGCCTGCACCTTACATGCAGGAGCCATTTTGTTCGGAATATTTTAATAAATCACTATATTCTTTTCGGATTCATGAATCCCTGATTTCTGAATTCAATAGTCTTTAATAATAAGCTTTACTTGGCCTCCCTTAATATATATCTGAATGAAAAGGTTTCTGGTTTAACTTTGCGGTCGGCATGGGTAAATTCGTGGGTTATAAAGGTTGAATGTCCGGACATATAGGTGTCCGCCCTTCCCACCAACCAGCCCACATTTGCCCATGTAGGGCCCACCATCATGGAGTTTATGATCATGGATTGCCCCCTGTATAACCTTCCCCTGAGATCGTATAATTCTGTGGCATACCCCACCGCAGTCATCCTGGACCTTTCCTGATAAATCACCCTTTTAAGCACTGGATAGGCTTTATCATTTTCTAATATCTCCGCAATATTTACGGGCCTGATTTCCCAGTCCCACTGGATACAGTTCTTCTTTAAATGGGGTAGTATATCGTCGCAATTTATTTTTTCCTTTTTACTGACAAAATGGGCTGGTACCAGCATATTTTTCTGCTGCAAAGCAAAGGTCATTTTCGAGGTAATCTTCTGCCGGCATAGTTCAAAGTCGTCATAGGGAAGGTCGCTTCCTAAAATAGGGTCGAGACAATCGCTTCCAGTCATTCTTCTAATCCTTCTTAATGCCGGCAAATAATCAAATACATCGTCTGGTTTGTCAATTGCCTCATATCTTGCACGGATCATGGCAAAGCCCTTTACATCGTATGGATCATGAATGGTGAAACATTCCTTTAACCTAATTTTTCCATTGTTTCCGGGCACTTCGGGAATAGGGGGCACCATAATCCTTCC
>JAXHUS010000059.1:0-5041 GCA_034189305.1 Thermodesulfobacteriota bacterium
CGTCATTTTCCCACCAGCATATTCCGCCATTGACCCATTCCTCTGTAAATCTAAATGTTAAAAATAGAACCCAGGAAATTTCTGTAAACCAAACTCTTTATTATTTATTATAATCATTTTTTACTATGTATCTCTAATGAACTCAATCATTTCTTTTTTTTATGTTATTTTTTTTATTTCCTTTACCGTTACCTTTCCCTTTTTCTGGTTCTGACGGCTCCTTAGCCCTTTTATCCAGTTTATCAGGTTTCACTCCAAGTTTTTCCACTTTTTTGGCTGCATCTTCAGCTTTGGCTTGCGCTTTTGAGGCTTTACGTGCAGCTTTATTTGCATGCTCTTGAGCCCTAATAGCTGCCTCTTCAATTTTTTTCATTTCCGTTTCGTCAGTACCAGATAAAACAGCTTCTTGCATTTTTCGCTGTTGTTCTTCTGCTATTTCAGCCGCTTCAATAGCTTCTTTTTCCTTCTTTCGGGCTTTTTTCTCAGCATCTTCAAAAGCGTCAAGTACCTCGGCCGTCTCTCCTGCTTTCCCTTCCTCGGGTGCAGCATCAAGGTCAATATCCTCGGCTGCCAAAACAAGAGCTACAAGTGGTAAACCAGGAAGAATCGCCTCAATTTTTTCACCAAATGGATCAAGTATTTGGTTTCTCCAGAGGCGGATCGGAATAAACACTAAGGCAGCGTCTGAAGAAAGCTTCAATATCTTATCAGCACTGACATTCAGGATAACTTTTGGTTCGGCATCAATCCGCACTTCTTCGATTATTTTGTGAAGCTCTTCGGTTGTTTTTTTTGTTTTTTTCTCGTAGTCTGTTGCCATTACTCGAATAGATGCTTCCTCCCACTCATTGTTTCTTGTTATTAAATATGCAAGCAGAAGCGCAAGGCGACTGGTAGCATCGCCCCACCACCACACATCAATTCGCCGTTCCTTATTGGGCAAAGCTTCTAATGTTGCCCACTCATCCTCCTTAGCATCAAATACGATAATATTACACCCGAGCCTAAATGCGGTTCGAAGATTCCTTCCGTAGCGTAATTCACGAAGGCCAAAAAATTCTTTAGAACCCTGCTCGATCCAGTTGATACAAATTGTATTAACTTTGAGCGGTCCGATTCCAAAGGCTTGAACCAGAGTCTGCAATGCATCCCTGATCTTTGGAGCAACCACTACTAAAGGCAAGGCTTTAATATCGTATTCTGCTAAACTTGAGCGGAGTTCCTTTTCAACTTCTTCTCGAAGTTTCACCATTTTAGCTCCTTCACCTTCTAAGATGTTGACTACAGTTGTGAGCCCACTGCCGCCTTCAACCCAGGAAGTGAAGCGAAGAAGCCACTCTCGTCTGCGCGGATCATCAGAGAACGCGAGCAGTTGGGGACGCCAGTCGCGGGGATGCTCTGGTTCAGAGGCTGCCGCAAGCAAATGCTCTCGCAATTGATGGAGATGATAGGAACGGCGGCTATCTGCCCAGCGAGCTGGGCCTGCTGTACGTTTTAAGTACTGGAAAATAGCGAAAAGGACAGATATTGCCAACACACCGGCAGTTAAATCAATTGCCAGCATTGCACCCCCGCACGCCAGGCATCCTAAAAGACTTAGCCGAGTGTCGAACCAACGAAATCGGGGTCGGAAAGAAGGGCTGGAGGCTCGTGCTTCGTAATAAGTTGCGTAATTGATAAGACCATAGGAAATCAAAAAGAACATTGAAACCACTGGTGCAAGGACATTAAGCTTTCCAAGGCTAATAGTGGCTAGGGCAATTGCGGCGGAAAGTAAAACACCCCTTCTTGGATTAGCTGTGTAGCCAAATCCCTGGGCAAACGGTAAAAGGAAGGGAAAGATTCGATCGCGTGCCATTGACTGCAAAATGCGGGGTGCTCCCAAAAAAGAGGCCATAGCAGATGATAAGGTTGCAGCAATGACACCAGCAACGATAATGAAATTGATTGATGCTACCTGTTCCATAGCTCTATAGTCGCTAATCAGGATGTCTTGTGATGCTGCTGCGGCAAACACAACTGCTGCACCAAAATAGACGATGATCGATACTCCTACTGCTGCAAAAGTCCCAAGGGGGAGACTTTTACCCGCATCTTTCAAATCACCAGACATACTCACTCCCTGGGTGAACCCGGTGACCGCTGGGAAAAAGATAGCAAAAAGGAGCCAAAATTCGGGACTTGCCGAGGGGGAGGCCCAATTTTGAACCAGCGTCGCGTTATCCCATTTGTTCAAGCCACCAATGAAAAAGGAGGCAATTGCGGCAGCCAGGATACTCATCACCACATATTGAAAGCGGGTAGCCCAATCTGTGCCTAACCACGCAAAAACAAAAAGGAATGCTATCGCAAGGGCGGCAATGATTTGAGGAAGAAAGGCAGGACTTCCTTTAAGAAGTCCGGATACTGCCTCGCCAAATCCTATGCAGTAAAAAGCGATTGAGACAGATTGAGCAAGGAAGAGAACCACACCAATCGCACCACCAAACTCCACACCAAGAGTCCGGGAAATAAGATAGTAATCTCCGCCGCCTTTGACTTTAAGGTTTGTGGCAATTGCCGAAAGGGAAACACTGGTAAAGATCGATATGGCATTTGCCAAGCCAATAATGACCAGCGCTTGTCCCAATCCGGCATTCCCTACTACATAACCCAATCGCAAGAAAAGTATAATTCCGAGGATTGTTAGGATACTCGGCGTGAACACCCCTGCGAATGTTCCGAGAGTCCCTTCTTCACCAAAAGTAATAAGCTTTCTTTGCGCTCCCAGTCTCATTTTTTCAGAATTAGCATAAAACTTTTGAATATGCTCTTTTGCAACCCTTCGGGAGGAGAACCCGATGCATTGCTCTTTATAGATTCTCTTATGACCCTGCCCTATTAATTGGGAGTCCCATCCTCCGAAATTCTATAGTATTTAGGAATAACTTCCCTTTACAAAATAGCATAAATCGTCTCAGAAACAGCCTGATCCTGATTTCCATTCACCTCTCTATAATCAAAGGTACCCCCATTTTACCATTAGATCCATCAGCCATGCATAATACTTTACCCCAAAAAATGTAATTAAAGGATAAAACAAGTTGAAGGATAGGGTATAACTATATAAAAATGCTCCTTATTTAACATAAAGAAAAGATTAATTCAAGTTTCGCATCCTTAAAACTTGATGTATCATTGCCAGTAGCACTTTTAGCTATAAAATTATGAACGAAAAAAGTCAAGAGCCGGAAGATAGAATTCAGAATATTAAAAGAAATTCACTATATTATTTATTATTTAATGATATTTTAATGTTTCCTGATTTAATTTTTAAGATTTATATTTAAATTAAATATATAAAGAGAGAAAATTTTAACTAAATATTTAAAAATTATGAAATTAATATCCATTCTTTATTATGAAATAATCCAAATTTTCATATATAATACCATCTAAATTAATGACTTATAACACAATATAATATCCCTGAAAAAGGAGGAAATATTTCAATGGAAGTTTCATTGGGAATAAATACTATAATCTGGCTGGGTATTATCTTCTGTATAAGTCAATCTGCAATGTTTTCCGGCCTTAATCTGGCTATTTTCAGTGTTAGCAGGCTAAGACTGGAAGTCGAGGATGCTTCAGGAAATAAAGATGCATCAAAAGTACTTGCCATAAGAAAAGACTCTAATTTCACATTAACCACGATTCTCTGGGGAAATGTGGGAGTTAATGTTTTATTGGCGCTTCTTTCAAACTCATTTCTCACAGGAGTTTTTGCCTTTCTATTTTCCACCGTGGTAATTACACTTGTTGGTGAGATCCTGCCTCAGGCCTATTTTTCAAGAAATGCCATTCAAATGGCTTCTTTGTTTTCTCCTATATTAAAAATGTATCAAATTATATTATATCCAATTTCCAGACCCACAGCCAAAATGCTTGACTTTTGGCTTGGCAAAGAAGGAATCCAGTACTTTCGCGAAAAGGCGTTCAGACAGATGATAAAAAAACACATTGAAGCCGAGGAGGTAGATGTCGATCGACTGGAAGGTCTGGGGGCAATGAATTTTTTGGCCATAGATGATTTGTTCGTTAGTCAGGAGGGTGAAACAATCGATCCAAAAAGCATAATCAGTTTACCGATGATTGATGGACGGCCTGTCTTTCCGAGGTTTGACAGGTCTCATGCAGACCCTTTTCTTCAAAAAATTCAAGCCTCAGGTAAAAAATGGGTGATCATAATCGATCCATCAGGATCACCCCAATTTGTTTTAGACTCGGATGGTTTTTTACGGGCTGCATGGTTTGAATCGGATAGATTTAACCCTTATACATACTGTCATATTCCTATTATTGTATATGACCAAAAAGTTCCATTGGGAAATGTAATCAGCAAATTTAGGGTACATCAACATCATCCAGAAAATGATGTTATTGACCAGGATATTATACTGGTATGGGAAGATGTAAAGCGGGTTATTACAGGTGCAGACATTTTAGGACGTCTTTTACGGGGTATAACTATCCATGAGACTAAAAATGGTAAATTCATTATTTAATATGTATTAATATATCGGTTATGATATATTTGTAATTAAGAAAAGGAGTTTAGATATGAAAAATAAAGAAAAATTTTTTCCCAATCTCCCCAATCCCCTTAAAGGACTGGGGGAAATAGCCAACAACCTTTGGTGGAGCTGGCATCCAGGGGCAAGAATGCTTTTTAAAAGGCTTGATAGAAAAGCATGGAAAGAGAGTGGACACAATCCCGTCAAAATGCTTAGAGAACTTCCCGAAAAAATTCTGGAAACAGCTCTTAATGACCATGAATATCTCCGTCATTATAATATAGTACTTACCAGATTCAAAAATTATAAAGAAGAGAAATTTTGCTGGTTTTTGAAAAAAGTTACTGATCTAAACAATTTTTCTATTGCCTATTTTTCTTCAGAATATGGACTTCACCATTCATTGCCTTTTTATGCGGGGGGACTTGGTTTTCTGGCAGGTGATTTTCTTAAGGAATGCAGCGATCTCGGTGTACCCCTGGTGGCAG
>JAXHUS010000006.1:0-6848 GCA_034189305.1 Thermodesulfobacteriota bacterium
CTTTTCTGCCGCCTCAAAAAGATCTTCAGCAACTTCAAATTCTAAATCCGCCTCTTCTAAAATTTTTCTGCCTTCAGTCACATTCGTCCCCTGAAGCCTTACTACCATTGGAACTTTAAGTTCTATGTTTTTTGCAGCTTCTATTATCCCGTTGGCAACCCGATCACACCTGAGTATCCCCCCAAAAATATTTATAAGGATTGCCTTAACTTTGTTGTCGGCAGTTAAAATACGAAAAGCCTTTTCAATTTGCTCTGCAGAGGCTCCTCCTCCCACATCCAGAAAGTTTGCCGGCTCTCCGCCGGCCATTTTTATCATATCCATTGTAGCCATGGCAAGACCTGCCCCATTTACCATACACCCTACGTTCCCATCTAATTTAATGTAATTAACACCAATATTTTTTGCATCCACCTCAATTGGTTCTTCCTCATCTCTATCTCTAAGCTCATTTATCTCCGGATGCCTGTAAAGAGCATCGTCGTCAAAATTAATCTTTGCATCAAGGGCTAAAAACTTTCCTTCCTTTGTTAATACAAGGGGATTGATCTCCACTAAAGATGCATCCTTACTAATAAAAAGTTTGTAAATATTGTCTAAAAGTGCTGTAAATTCTTTTATCTGTTCTTTTTTCAAATCAAGGCCATAGGCGGCTTTTCTTGCCTGATAAGGACTAAAACTGCCACAGGGATGGGCTCCTACTTTTATTATCTTTTCAGGATATTTTGCAGCAACCTCTTCAATATCCATTCCACCTGCTGCTGATGCCATAATAACGGGCTGTTCCTGATTTTTTGAACGATCTATAACTACACCTAAATATAACTCTCTTTCTACTTCCAATGCTTCTTCCACAAGAACCTTTTTTACCTTTTGCCCCAGAGGATTTGTCTGATGAGTAATAAGATTCATTCCCAGTAACTCTTTTGCTATTTTTTCCGTATCTTCAGGGGTATCCGCTACTTTAACCCCTCCGCCCTTTCCCCTTCCACCGGCATGAATCTGGGCCTTTACAACAACTTTTGTGCTATATTTTTCCGCAATTTCTTTTGCCTTTTCTGCAAGGTCTGTTACCTCTCCTTTCGGGACAGGAATATTATACTCCTTAAATAGTTCTTTTGCCTGATATTCATGAATTTTCATAAAACGTTTTCCTTATTCGTTAAGGGTATGAAGTGAGCCTACGTTTAAAGTATCTATTGTTATCAGTAACGAAAATACTCTTTAAAAATTAATATTAAGCTGATTTCAGCGAATTGTTCCTAAATAATGTGTTGTTAATTGTTTTCTCTTTATATGTTCAAGGGTATAATCCGGAAGTAACATTGGAGAAACCCTGTCTTCAGGAATACCAGCCTCTATTACCTCCCTATTATAGTTTCGCACATGATCCAGGTTTAATTTCCCTTCCCTGGCCTGTTCTTTTGCATATATTCCGGCATTTTTCCCTGCAATACGACCAAAGACTATTATATCCAGAAGAGAATTACCCATGAGCCGGTTCTCTCCATGAGGCCCTCCTCCTACTTCTCCAGCCACAAATAGACCGGGAATTATTGTTTCACCGGTTGCTTTAAATTCCAGTCCTCCATTCTGGTAATGAAGGGTTGGATAGATTAGCATAGGCTCTTTTGAAATATCAATGTCAAAACGTTTGTAAAGGATAAATTTACCGGGGAACTCACGTTCAACGGCACCTTCACCGGAAAGGATGTCAATCATGGGAGAATCAAGCCATACTCCCAATTTTCCGGTAGGGGTTGGGACTCCTTTACCATTAACAGTACATTCTCTAATTATGGCCGCTGCCTCGATGTCTCGCGGTTCCCTCTCGTTAATAAACTGTTCTCCATCAATATTTATAACATTTGCCCCTGAACCCCTGAATTTTTCAGTAATCAAAATACCCTCCGCCTGTTCAGGAAAAACCACACCTGTCGGATGGTACTGGACGGTATGTAAAAAGCAAATACCAACGCCCGCTCTGTAAGCGATAACAACTCCGTCCCCGGTTGCTCCATAATGATTTGTAGTCATAAAATTTTGAATATGAAGCCTTCCGCTTCCTCCTGTAGCAAGAATTACCGCCTTTGCCTTTACTATTAAATATTCTTCCGTTTCCATATTATAAAGAACAGCCCCAGCCGCCTCTTTTCGTTCATTAAGTATAAGTTCTACGGCAGGGGAAAATTCCAGTACCTTAATATCTTCCTGCCTATTACGAGCCTCATCCCTTATGGTTCTCATTATTTCAGCCCCGGTAATATCAGCAGCGTAGTGCATTCTTTTACGGCATGTTCCTCCTCCGTGTAATGTCTTTAAAGTCCCGTCCTGGAATTTTGAAAAATTACATCCAAAATCCTCAAGCCATGCAATTGCTGAAGGAGCATTTTTAACAAGTACTTCTGCCAGGTCAGGATCATTAGTAAAATGTCCTCCTCCCATTACATCCAGATAATGAAAATACGGAGAATCCTTGCTGCCTTTACTGGCGGCCTGAATACCCCCTTCCGCCATCATTGTATTGGCATCCCCGTGTCTCAGTTTGGTAGCAACCAGGACTTTACAACCCTGCTCCTGGGCCAAAATAGCAGCAGCAGTTCCTGCTCCCCCACCTCCGATAATAAGAACATCGGTTTTATAATCCACATTCGACAAATCAATTTTGTCCGGTTCCACTCTGCTTCTGGCTTCTAAAAGATCAACGACCTCATGGGCCACACGATAACCTTTATTAATGCCTACTTTTATTTCCCGTCTTCCTTCCTCTTTATAGTCAGGATGGTGTTTTAGTATCTCATCTCGCTGAGCAAGAGAAAGAAAAGGAACTTCTTCATTGTTTCTTTTCTTTTCCACCCTCTTTTCCCTGGTTTTTTCCACTTTTTTTATTAACTCTTTAAGCCCTTCTGGATACGGCATAATCGCTCCTTGGTTAATCAATTATAAATAATCTTTTTTTTGGGGACTCCAATCCTCCGGAGTTGCAGCAGGTTCCATCTCTCTTTCTGTATAAAGTTTTTTTAAGGTGTTGACATCCAGTGCTTTTAACTCTTTAAATATATTATCATACTTACCCTTTTCAATTTTAGATACCACATCATTAAGATGCTTTGCTCTCGGTTTAATTTTGCTTCCTGTAATTCTTCTTACCATCTGAGCAATATGATATTGTGCCATTTCAGCCATGCAGCGGCTTGCACAGAGCCCACACTGTATACAATCAAAAGACAGTTCAGTGGCCTTTTCAAATTCCCCCTGTTTAATGGCGGAAATATAATCCATAACCTGAATATCCATAGGGCAGACTTTACTGCAGGCATTGCATGCAAGACACCTGAAAAGTTCCGGATATTTTTTAAAAACCTCCTCTGGATCCTTATCTATGGGTTTAATGTCATAAGCAGCTCTGTTTGCAGGGAAGAAGGGTATTTGTGTAAGATACATATCCGGTTCTACAACGGTTTGACATGCAAGTCCCACACGAATATGGTAATCGCCCGGCTTTCTATAGACCGTTGCACAGGCTCCACAGATTCCGCCGCGACAACCACAACCCCTGATATATTTATAGCCCGCATATTCCATCGCCTTCATTATCGTCAGGCTTTCAGGCACATCATACCTTTTCCCCATTATAAATACGGGAATTAAATTGGAAGAAGTGGAAGCAGTTTTTTCATCTTTATTTTGAGTATTCGGATTACTCATTTTCACCTCTTATAAGTGGCAATTTTAGTAGCAAACATTTTAACAGAGCACATCTTTAAATTTTTCTTTAAAAAAATTAATGGCACTGTCACTATTTAGTTCCAGATTGATGGACCCTTCATCCAGACCTAAAGATAGGGCTAAAATTTGAGTAAAATATAATGTGGGTAATTCCTTTTTTTCCCTTTTTCTCAAGCCGAGGTTATATTCACATAATGGACAGCTTGATATTAAAATATCAGCTCCCCATTCTTCGGCGGATTTTAAAATTCCTGAAGATACTTCATCGGATATTTCCGGATTACTGACTACCTGATATGATGAGCAACATTCTGTTGACGAAGGAAAATCTACCGGTATTCCTCCTATGGCAGTAATAAAGTCCCTAAAAAGGGTTAAACTTTCTAAGGGCTCAATACCCACCTGCCTCGGTCTTATTAAAGTACATCCATAATACGGAGCGACTTTGAGCCCAACAAGGGGTATCTTTACAGCGATTTTTAACCTATCCCATCCTACCTCATCTCTAAGGAAACCAAGCAAATGGACAACTTTAACTTCACCGGAATAATCCCCCTCTTCCTCCATAAAATTATTTATAATATCCCTTTTTTCCATGTCTTCCTGCATTATTTGATTTGCCATAGCAAGGGTTTGATAGCACATGGAACATACGGTAAGAATTTGGCTGTAACCCTCTTCTTTTGCCCTCGCAAGATTACGGACAGGGGCAATCAGACGCAAAAGATCATCGCTTGCCAGGGAAGGAACCACACCACAACAGTTCCACCGTGATAATTCCTTAGCTTCTATATCCAGATTTGCCAGAGACGAAATAGTTGATAAATTAAGATTTTTTGCCTTTGTTTTTAATGTGCAACCCGGATAATAACAAATATCCATTTTTATTCCTTATGATGTATGTTTTCTAAAACAGCCAACCAGCGCAATTTGTGGAAGATCATGCAGAATATCCTCTGAAATCTCTGAGGGTTCAATATAATTAATATTTTGTCTTAATGTAACCTGTCTGATTGCTTCCATAATTTTAGGTATGTCAATACTCCGGGGACAACGAACTTCGCAAGAATGGCAGCTTGCGCAAATCCAGGCTGTGTTATATCCCGATACCTTTTCCTTTAAACCGAATTTAGATAAGTGTATTATCTTTCTCGGGGAGATATCCATCCTGTAAGTCATTGGACAGCTACCTGTACATGTTCCACATTGCATACATTTATGAAAATCTTTTCCACCGATCTCCTCTATTTTTTTTACAAATTCTCCATTATACGTTTTATCTGTAATCTCTATTGTCAATGACTATCCTCTCCAGGCTAAGTGTCTAAAAATTATTTAAAATGAAAATTCCCGGTACAACTAAATTAAGTTAAGTTTGGACATACTTTTTCCGGCCCATCTCATACAGATCATTTCCATCCACATCATTTATCACAACAACCTGAAAGTTTTCCACCTCAAGTCTTCGAATTGCCTCGGGACCTAAATCTTCATAGGCAATAATCTCTGCCTTTTTAATACATTTGGAAATTAATGCCCCGGCCCCTCCAGTAGCTGCAAAGTATACACATTTAAATTTTCTCATTGCATCGATAACCTCTTTTGAGCGGGATCCCTTACCAATCATACCCTTTAGGCCGTGAGCAATCAATTCCGGGGAGTATGCATCCATACGATAGCTTGTTGTGGGACCCGCAGCTCCGACAATAGCTCCTGGTTTTGCCGGGGTGGGGCCAACAAAATATATTACCTGACCTTTCATATCAAAAGGCAGTGAACCGCCTTCTTTAATAATGTCTACAAGCCTTTTATGAGCAGCATCCCTGGCAGTATAGATAAATCCTTTAAGCAAAACCTGGTCTCCAGATTTGAGTTTACTCACCTCATCTTCTGAAAGTGGCGGGGTTAATGTTATAATATCAGACATAGTCTAAAAAAGTTCAAATGTCAAAATTCAAATGTCAAATGAAATCCAAATGACTAAATGTCAAAAAAAGATTTATGTTTATTGCATTCCTTGTGTTTCTTGTTATCATTAGGTTAACTGAACGAACTCTATAAACATTTGTTTTTTTATTTGGATTTTGAGTTTCATTTGGCATTTGAGCTTTGTTATTTGTCATTTTAGTTCGAGCTTTGACATTTATAATTATAAAGTTATTTCTTTATGCCTTGCTGCATGGCATTGGATATTTACTCCCAGAGGCAAGCTCGCTATATGGCACGGCATCATTTCAGCATGAACAGCGAGGGCAGTGGTTCTCCCTCCTAATCCCTGAGGTCCAATACCTAATTTATTAATTTTATGAAAAATAGTTTCCTCTAATTGGGAGAGTTCTAAATCTTGATTTTTAGTCCCTATTTCTCTTAATAAAGCTTTTTTAGCTAAAAATCCTGCCATCTCAAAAGTTCCGCCGATACCTACTCCCACAATTACAGGAGGGCATGGATTGGCGCCTGATTCCCTTACACGATTCACTACAAAATCAACTATTCCCTCTTTACCGTCTGAAGGTTTGAGCATGGTTACCCGACTCATATTTTCACTACCGCCACCTTTAGGCGCCATAATAATTTTTAAACTGTCCCCTGGAACAATATCAAGATGTAAAATTGGGGGGGTGTTATCTCCGGTATTCTTACGACTGAAGGGATGACAGATAGATTTTCGTAAAAATCCCTCTCTATACCCTTCTATCATCCCTTCTGTAATTGCTTCCTTTAAACCACCGTCTTTAACCTTCACATTCTCTCCTAACTCCACGAAAAAAACGGAAAAACCGGTATCCTGACAGATTGGAATTCCTTCCCTTGATGCAATAGCCGCATTTTGCAAGAGCTGGTCTAAAATTGATACGGCAATTGGCGATTCTTCTTTTGTTTTTGCCGCCTTTATTGCTTTAATAACATCTTGCGGGAGTTCATAATTGGCTGAACTACATAAAATTTTTACCTTCTCAATAATTTCCCGGCATAAAATTTCTCGCATATTTTTTTGCTATAAATTTTTTATCATGATAAAATAAATAATGAATGAGTACTCATTCAATAAATAGTTATTTAACATATAAATTTATTAAGTGTCAAATGTAAATTGAAAAATTATAACTAAATTATTA
>JAXHUS010000060.1:0-11652 GCA_034189305.1 Thermodesulfobacteriota bacterium
ACTAAATCCGGATGTTTGTTGAAGATAGTTAAACCAAGCAATAAAAATGGTAAATGGAAATTTTGTTTATAATGCTTTAGCTATGATTAAAATATGCGTTTTGTTTGTTTTTTTACTCTTTTTTTCTTTTTCCTGTTCAGCAACCCATAATATAAAACCTTTATCCACTGAAAAAGAGAAGCCTGTTACATTGGCTAAAAAACCGCCAAAAGTTCCGGATTCCAGATCATATTACCATTTTATTCTTGCCAAATTATATTATTTTAAAGGAGAAATAGAAAAAGCACAAACAGAATATGAAAATGCCCTGAATTACGAAAAATCTCCCACCATTTATTTTGAATTAGCAAAAATATTTTTAAGTCTGGAAAAAGAAGATGAAGCCATAAAATATTCTAAAAAAGCTTTAGAAGAAAATTTTAAGTATATACCCGCACTTCTCTTTTTAGCAGGAATCTACACAAGCCAGAATAAATTAGATGAGGCAATTTTAGAATACCAGAAGGTAATAGCAATAGATCCAAAAAAATATGATGCTTATTATTATTTAAGCACTATATACTCCAAAAGAAGGGAATATTCTAAAGGAATCGATATACTTAATAGCCTCATAAAACAAAACCATGATTCATTTATGGCATATTATTACCTGGGCCGTATTTATACTGAAATAAAAAAGTACGATTTGGCAAGAGATACTTTTTGTAAAGCATTAAGAATTAAACCCTATTTTGAATCAGCACTTATTGATTTAGCCATAGTGTATGAAATGGAAAAAAAATTTGAAAAAGCTGTATCCACCTATAAAGAGCTTTTAAATTACAATCCCAATCAAAGTCAGGTGAGATATCATCTGGGGAATCTTTATTTGCAAATGAACAGGTTAGATAATGCAATAGCGCAATTTCTTATTCTTAAGCAGGATCAAAGGATAAATTGTGATTTATCACTTAAACTCGGTTTGATTTATTTAGAAAAGACAGAATATGATCTGGCTATAAAGGAATTTCAAACAATACTTGAGGAATATCCCAATCTTGATCAAATAAAGTTTTATCTTGCTTTTGCCTTAGAAAAAAAAGGTCAAACAGATAAAGCAGCTTTTTTATATAAGGAAGTTTCTTCAAAAAGTGAATATTTTGTCGATTCTCAGATTCATTTAAGTTATATTCTAAAAGATAAAAGAGATTTAGAAGCGGCAATAGAGCAGGTAAAAAGAGCCCTGGAGAAAAAATCTGATAGTATTATTCTTTATAAACTACTTGCAAATTTTTTTGAGGAAGGCAAAAAATATAAACTGGCCCTGGAAACTTTAAATAAAGCAATAAAAATTTTACCTGAAGATGAAGAACTGCTTTTCCTTCTGGGCGTAATATATGACAAGATCGGTAATACCAAACTAAGTATTGAAAAAATGGAGGAGGTTTTAAGGCTTAACCCTTCTAATGCTGACGCCCTTAACTATATTGGCTATACCTATGCTGAAAAAGGGATTAACCTGGACGAGGCGGAAAAGTTAATAAAAAAAGCATTAACTATAAAACCTGAGGATGGATATATAACTGATAGCCTGGGCTGGGTATATTATAAGCTTGGTAGAATCAATGAGGCCATTACAGAACTTAAAAAGGCAGTAAGTCTTGTGCCGAAAGATCCTTTAATTATTGAGCATCTTGGAGATGCTTATTTCAAGCTGAATATTTTTGATAAAGCCCTTGATGTATATCTTAAGGCTTTAGAACTTGATCCTGAGAAAAAGGAACTTATAGAAAAAATTGAGAAAATAAAACCCAAAGGGAAGCCTTAATCTGAAAAATACAGGTACTATCAAGTTTTTTTATTATATTCTAATTTCTGTTATTTTAGCCGGTTGTTTTCTAAAGGAAAGGCTTCCACATTCCACCCCGCTTAAATCGGATAAAGATGTAATTTTAACCGAAGTTATTAAGAAACTGAGGTTAAGACAAAACCCGATATTTACAAGTCCTGCAAAGCTTAGCATATTTTACCAGGAGAAGACAGTCAAACAAAGGAATAAAATTACTGTTAAATATCCAACTTTTTTGAGGGTAGAAATTTCGGATTTTTGGGGACTCCCAAAGTTCATTTTGACTTTTGATGGAAGACAAATGGCATATTTTTATCCTAAAGAGAATAAGTTTTTTTTAAAAACCTCCCCACCTTTTAACTTCCTCCCTTTCTTACCTTTGATATTAATACCTGAGGATCTAATTTCAATAGCTTTAGGGGTGCTTCCCAGGCTAAATTATAATTGTATCAAAGTCTCATCGGAAAATCCCTCAAATGAACTATTGTGCTATAAAATTAATGACGTCTACAAGACAGGCCAGGCAATCTGGATTGATCCGAAAAAAAAAGAGATAGTAAAATTCAATCTTATAAAAAATGGAGTAACTATTAATGGCCAATTTTCAAACTTCACCTTTTTAGACGGGAAAAGTTTTCCTTTAAATATAAGTCTTAATATCCCGTCTTATGTTTCTATTGAGATTAATTATACAAATCCTGAATTAATAGAAAAACTTCCTTCCGATTACTTTCACCTTTTTCCTTTCCCAGGAGCGGAAATTTACCAATTATCTTACCTACCATAATATCTACGATAAGAAATTCAACAATTAAAATTTAAGGAATGTTGTTTTGTCATTTCGGGTGGCATCGGGCACGAGAAATGACATTGGAACATTCATCTGAGCTAAAGTTCATGACATTGAATAACATAAATAAATAATATTTACTTGTTAAAAGCAATAAATTAACATAAACTTAAAGAAGGGTCCTGGGGAGGGCAATTCAAAGCATAAATTTAAAGTAAAGGAGAAGGTAAAAATGGTTAAAAAAATCTTTTTTATAACTGCAATGTTCTTCGCTTTTGCCTGTGTTTTTACAATATACACAAAAAATATAATGGCGCAGGAAGGTTCTGATAGCGATAAGAAAGAGGTAACTATTTCGGAAAAAATCAATATTAATACAGGAACCCAGGAGGATTTTGAGAAAATAAAAGGCATTGGACCGGGGCTGGCTAAAAAGATTATTGAGTACAGAGAATCTCACGGCAATTTTGAAAGCATTGAAGATATTATTAATGTAAAAGGTATTGGGAAAAAGAAGTTAGAGAAGATAAAAGATTGTATAACTATTTCAGACGAAAAATAAATATAACCTGGAACCCTCCTTTTGAGACCCTTTTATCCCCAAAAATGCATTTAAATCGTTTGGGAAATTACAAGAGAAAAATGGGAAAATCAAATTTCGTTTTTTATATCGTATCTATCACAGGATTAAGGGGACCCTGTGTCCTAAACCCTGTACCTAACAACTCTATTTTAATTAGCAAAAAGTGTACGTTAACCAGTGCCTAATCTAAATTGTAATAACCTTCGCATTTCCATCATTTCCATTCGACCTGCAATTCCCCATATGTTGAATTCTTTCTTTTCTTGTTTTTTAATTCTTTTTTCACTTTTGATATAATTATAAACTCCTGCATGCGCCGCTGCTATCTTTTTTTTATCCTTCATTTATTTTCCCTTCTCATTAAACCGGAATATTTCCATGTTTTTTTGCCGGTCTTACTTCTCTCTTATTACAAAGCACCTCCAGAGCATTTATAAGTTTTGGTCGTGATTCTGACGGGCGGATAACAGCATCTACATAACCTCTGGCTGCTGCAATATAAGGATTGGAAAATAATTTATTGTATTCGGCTATTTTTTCCAGTCTTTTGGCTTCCTTATCTTCTGCTGCATTTATTTCCTTTCTGAAAATAATGTTGCAGGCTCCTTCCGCTCCCATGACAGCAGTTTCTGCCGTTGGCCAGGCAAAGACATAATCACTGCCCAAATCCTTACCACACATAGCAAGATAAGCACCGCCGTAATCCTTTCTTGTTATAAGGGTTAATTTTGGAACGGTGGCTTCAGAATAACACCAGAGAAGTTTAGCCCCATGTCTTATAATTCCTGCCCATTCCTGCTCTTTGCCTGGAAGATAGCCCGGAACATCTACAATTGTAAGGAGAGGGATATTAAAGGCATCACAAAATCTAATAAAACGTGTGGCTTTGTCTGAAGAATCGACATCAATGCAACCGGCGAGAAAAGAAGGCTGGTTTGCTATTATACCAATAGTTCTGCCATTAAGGCGAGCAAAGCAGACGATGATATTCAGAGCAAAATATTCATGGGGTTCGAAAAACTCTCCATTATCAACAATGGATTGGATAACGGTTTTCATATTATAATATCTGCGGGAACTATCAGGTATGATACTGTCAAGTGCAGGATCTGTCCTTTCCGGTTCATCTCCTATATCCACAATTGGAGGATTTTCCATATTGTTGGAAGGTAAATAGGATAATAACCTTTGAATTTGTTCTATACAATCTGAATCATTTTCACATGCAAACTGTGCCACTCCACTTTTTGCATTGTGGGTCATGGCGCCACCCAGTTCTTCAAAACTTATCTCTTCTCCTGTGACTGCTTTTATTACATCAGGGCCTGTTATAAACATATAACTTGTATTTTTAACCATAAAAACAAAGTCCGTCATTGCCGGAGAATAAACTGCTCCTCCGGCAGTTGGTCCCATAATGGCTGAAATTTGAGGAATTACGCCGGAAGCACATGAATTCCGAAAAAAGATTCCTCCATAGCCGGACAGAGCATCAACGCCTTCCTGGATTCTTGCACCTCCGGAATCATTAAAACCAATAATTGGAGATCCGCACTTTAGCGCCATGTCCATTACTTTACATATTTTTTTTGCATGCATCTCTCCAAGGGTTCCTGCCCGTGCAGTAAAATCCTGGGAAAATGCAAAGACGGTTCTGCCGTTTACCGTTCCGTGCCCTGTAACCACTCCTTCACCGGGGATAAAGGCATTTTTCATTTCAAAATCAGTACACCTATGTCTTACAAACATATCCATTTCCTGAAAACTGTTCGGGTCAAAAAGAACATTTAATCGTTCCCTGGCAGTAAGTTTTCCTGTGTCATGCTGCTTTTTAACAGCCTTTTCACCGCCCATTGCAAGCTCTTGTTCCTCTCTTTTTTTCAAATCATTTAACTTTTCAGCAACAGTCCCCATTTAAAACTCCTTTTTTTAATTATTAAAAGACCTGTAAAAAAAACAAATTGCCTTTTTTATGGAAATAAATATAAAAAAAAGCCTTTTAAGTCAAGAAAATTAAATCAATTCTTCCAGTTTCTTGATGTTGGTCAATGCTTGTTGAATTTTTCGGGGATCGCCACTCCAGTATTTCGCAAAAATTTTAAAACAATCCAGGGCCTTTTTATAAAGGCCTTTTCTGGCAAAAGCATTTCCTAAATTATAGTAAGCCCCAACATTTTGTGGGGCAATCTCTAATACTTTCTGGTAAACAATAATTGCATCATCTATTTTATTGTCTTTTAGTAAGACATTTCCTAAATTATTGTATGCTTCATAACAGACGGGATCCCTTTTAATGGCTTCATAAAAATATCCAATGGCCTTTTGTGATTCGCCGTTCTCTAATGAAATTAATCCAAGGTTCAGGTAAGCTTTTGAAAAATCAGGATTATATTTTAAGGCAAGATTATAATGGTTTAAGGCATTTTTAAATTCTTCCCTTTGAAAGTAATAATTTCCCAGATTATTATGAGCTATAGCATTTCTGGGCTCATGATTTAAATTATAAGTCCAGAAAGTAAGACTGTTTTCCCAGACCCCGTTCTGTTTAACAGTCAGTAAGCTTAAGGATATTATGAGAAGAGAGAGCAGGAAATATAGAAAGGGTTTTCTATATTTTACAAGGGTTGCACTTATTAACATAAAAAAACCAATAGATGGTAAATACATAAATCGATCGCCCATTAAATTGCTTAACGGGATTATGTTTGAAGTGGGTAATAAAGTGATAAGAAACCAGATTATTCCAAAAGAGATATATTTGTTTTTTCTGAAATTTCTCAAAAGGATAGCAATAAATCCACAAAAAAGTAGAATAAAAAATATAGTATCCAATTGATAAAATTCCTTCTCTACATCAAAGACATATCGGGGTATCAGATTAAAGGGTAAAGTCAATTTATAAAGATAAACTCCTACAATTTTTAAGGCAAAAAGGGTGTTTATAAAAAAATTATCTGTTGGGTATGCTTTTATATTACCTGATGATTGACCGGATTTTATGGCAATAAATAAAAAGAATAAAGAAACTAAAAAATAAGGGATACTTACAGTTAAAATTTTTTTCATTTCATCTTTTTTACAAAAAAAATAACTATAAGGCAGAAGCAATAGAGGGAAAACAACAGCCGTAGATTTTGAAAGACAGGCTATTATAAAAGTACTAAAGGAAAATAAAAAATATCTATTTTTTTTTGTTTTATGAAATTTTATAAAGAGATAAAAAGAGAATAGAAAGAAAAAGGCAAATAAAACATCTTTTCTTTCCGACAGCCAGGTGACGGATTCGACATGGACTGGATGGGTGGCAAAAAGAAGAGAAGTTATAGAGGCTATAAAAAACTTTTTTTGATTTTCAGCTACAATGGCCAAAATTATAAAGAAAATTAAGATGTTGGAAAAGGTAAAAAAAAGTAAATTCGTAATATGATACCCTACCGGGTTTAAATCCCATAACAAATATTCAAAGGCGTAACTAAAAAGAAGCAAAGGGTAATGACCACTAAAATAATAGCCAAAAACAATCCTTTTTATATTTTGATAATTAAGGTTTTTAATCAAGTAATTATTAACTATATAAATATCATCATCATAATCTAAAAATTCATTGTTAAGGGTATTGAAATAACAAAAACTGATTATTAGGATTAAAATTGAAATAAGAAAAATTTTTTTATTCACAGATATTCTTTCCCCGTTCACCGAAAAAATCTTATCCTTATTGATATACAATAAAAATCCGGCAGCGTTTATTTATTTTTCTTTGTAAGGGAATTTAGTATTTCTTCAAGTTTTTTATTTTTACCATACCCATATTTTTTAGCATTCTTATAATGATAAGAGGCATTTTTAAAATCTTTTATATAGTAATAAATCAGCGAGGAATTATAATGCGCATGTGGTAAATCCTGCTTAATTTCAAGGGCATTTTTGTATGCCCCTAAGGCTTCTTTTAACATGCCTTTTTTGTGATAAATAATTCCAAGATTATTGTATGCCTCGGCATATTTGCGGTTTATTTCAATTGCTCTTTTGTACTTTGCTATAGCTTTATTTAACATGCCTTTTTTATTATATACATTACCAAGGTTATTAAAAGCCTCGGCATAATCAGGATTTATTTCAATTGCTCTTTTATAATGGATTATCGCTTCATTCAGCGAGTTTTTTTTCTGGTAAATGTTGGCCAGGTTATAATGTGCAATTGCATTTTTTGAGTTAACCTTTAGAAGGTTTTTATATACAGAAATAGCTTTATCCAGCCCTCCTTTTTTATTATATATATTGCCAAGATTATTCAAAGCATCGGTATAATCCGGATCTATTTTTAAAGCCTTTTCATATGCAGCAATGGCTTTTTCTACCAACCCTTTCCCTTCATACATAAGGCCTAAATTAAAATAAACCTTTTCAAAATCCGGATTTATTTTCAAGGCTCTATTGTACTCATCAAGAGCCTTTTGAAACATGCCTTTTTTGCGATAAATGTTTCCAAGATTATTGTGGGTTTCAGCACAATTTGGTTCTATTCCCATAGCTTTTCTATTATAAAAAAGGGCTTTATTCAAAAGCCCTTTTTTGTAATATATGTTTCCAAGATTATTCAGGGACACGATATTATCGGGATCAATTCCAAGGGCTTTACGATATTCATTAATCGCCTCATTTAGCATCAGTTTTTCTTCATAAATCAGCCCTATATTGTTATGAACATCTATATACTTAGAACTTAAAGAAAGGGCTTTATTAAATTCAGCAAAGGCTTCTTCTATCATTCCCTTCTTTTTATAGATAATACCTAAATTATTATGTGCCTGTGGAACTTCAGGATATTGTTTTATAACATCAAGCCATAGACTTTCTCCATCCTTCCATACCGCAGTCCTTCTAATAGTAAGGGTTGAATAGGAAGCAACGACTATGAATAATATCAACATTATAGATATTTTTTTTGGTTTATTCCATCTCATCTGCTTATGATATATCCAGTTAAAGGCAATGCCTGCCATAAAGAACAAACCGATAGAAGGAATATACATAAAACGATCTGCTACAGGCACATCTCCAAAAGGAACAAGCTTTAAAACCGGTAAAAGCGTTATAATAAAAAAAAGAGAGCAGAAGAGGATTTTTTTTGTAAATTTTCTTGAGAAGTATGCAAAAAAAATTATACCGCCCAATATAATCAGGGGCAGGAAAAATGAAGGGTAAACTATACTTACAACCTTAGGATATGGGTAAAAGGCAGAGAGATTAATTGGAAGGATAGTTTTTTCCAGATAAAAGACCACTCCTTTAAGGGCTATAAGGATATTATCAAAAATAGAGATTAGCTGGGAATGGCTTATGGCGTCGCCCCTATGCTGGGAAATAACGGTTATAATTGCAAAAATAAAACTGATGATAAAAAATGGTATTTTCTTCAGAAGGTATTTTTTATTATAAAAAGATCCATAGAGATAATAATCACAAAGGATTAAAATAAAAGGCAGGGTGATGACCATTGGTTTTGATAAAAGAGCACAGATAAAAAAAAGTAAAGATAAACAGTATTTACTATTATAAAAGAGATAATAAATAATGCTTAAGAGAAAGAAAAATGCTGAAAGCACATCTTTTCTTGCAGTGACCCAGACTACCGATTCAACATGTATCGGATGGACACCAAAAAGGAGGGCGCAGATTGCAGATACTAAAAAACTATTGGAAAGTCTGAATATTAGAAAAAAAACTAAAATATTATTAAAAATATGAAAAGTAATATTTGTTGTGTGGTAAACAAAAGGGGCCAATCCATATAAAAGGTATTCAAAGGAAAAAGAGAGGAAAACAAAAGGCACATAAGTTCCGGCATAAAAAGAGGTGAAAATTTCTTTAATGTTATGTAAGGATAAGTTTTTAATTAATCTGTTATCACAAATATACTCATAATCATCCCAGTTTACAAAATCAAACCCGATAGAACCCCCAAAAATTATTAAATTAATTAAGACAATACTTCCGATAAAAGGGATAATATATCTATTTTGCATGGATAAAGATTTTTATTAGATATACTTTTTATCTTTTAATTTCTTGGAGCATTCTTTTTATTTTGTCAATTCTGGGATGATTCGGTGATAAATTTATAACTTTATTTAAATGAAAGGCAGCTTTTTTCATATCCCTCTCATTATTCATATAAAGGTCCGCCAGATAAAGGTGAGCTAAAGTGTTGTCCGGTTCGATTTCTAATATTTTTTGATATTCTGATACTGTGTCTTTTTTTAAGCCACATCTGGTTAAAATTTTAGCCAGATTAAAACGGGCCTCGATAAAATATGGATTCAGCCTGATAGCCTTTTGAAATTCATTTATTGCCTTTTTATTTGCATTTATCATGGAATAAACAATACCAAGATTGTTATGTGTCTTATGGGTAGGTTTAAGTTTTAATGCCTTTTGGTTTGCGACAATTGCCTTTTCGTATAATTTTCTGTCCCTGTAAACAACCCCTAAATTACTATATGCGTCTGCATAGTCCGGCTTCAGTGCAATGGCTTTTTTAAACTCTTTTTCTGCAACTTCTAATAAGCCCTTATTATAATGAATACCGCCTAAATTATTATGGGCTTCCGCAAAATCCGGTCTTAAATATAGTGCCCTTTCATATTGTGCTTTTGCATAATTTATTTTCCCTGCATTATAGAACAAGTTGCCAAGATTATTATACAGAACACTTGCCCCCGGAGAAGATTTCAACGTAATTTGATTCAGGGTTAATTCATTTTGCCAGTCTTTGTTGCGATTTATTGTTTTATTGCAATAAAAAGAAATTATTATTATAGAAGTTATTATAGATACCTTTTTGATTAAGGAACTACATTTTTGCAGATAAAAAATTAAATATCCAAAAAAAAGGCAGAATCCAAAGGAAGGAATGTATAAGAATCTTTCCGCAACAGGGAAATTAACATCAACAAATGAACTTAAAGGAACTATATTTAATACCGGCAGTAAGGTAATGGTAAAAAATAAGATTGAAAAATAAATTACTCCGGGGTTTTTTCTATAGTGAAAAGCTCCGTATAAAAAAAATATTATTAGAATAAAAAAGAGTATTACCCCGGTATTTAATACAGAGGATGTTTTATCCATCATAATGTAGGCATTAAAATTTAAAGGGAATACAAGCTTTTTTAAATACAATATAAAGCCGCTGGATACGGTTAATAAAAAGTCTGATTGTAATAACTTATTTATGTCCATACTATTGGTTTTTATCTCTAAAATCCATATTCTCAAGATAAAATAAGCAAAAATAATTAGACAAAACGGCAACCATCCGCATATTTTATTTAAAGTCAGTGTTTTTTTTTGCTCACTGAAATAAAAACCATAGATGAAAGTAATAAATGGGAGGGTAATTGCCATTTCTTTTGAAAACAGAGAAAGGATAAAAGCAATCAGGGCAAGAAAATAAAATAAATTAATTTTATAATCCCTGACGATAAATTTAGTAAATGAATACAATGAAAGGAAATAAAAACCGCCGCAAATTAAATCAGTTCTTCCGGAAATCCAGGCGACTGATTCCGTATGAATTGGATGTGTTAGAAAAATGATAGTAGTAAAAAGGGAAGCTTTTCTATTTTTCAGAAGCATCAATCCAAGAAAAAAGATTATTATACAGTTTAACAGGTGAAATAAAAGATTTGTTAAATGAAAACCAAAGGGATTTCTTGACCAGAGAGTAAAATCTGCTAAATAAGATAAAGATATTACAGGCCGAAAGTACCCGATTTTACTAATATCCTGATTGCCATAATAAAAATCGTTACTTAAAAGGGTTTTAATACTATGCGGGTTAAGATACTGGTTATATAAGATTAAGTCTTTGTCATCCCAGACAAATTCGCCATTTAATGAATTTACATATAATAAAGTTCCTATTGTAACAATTATTATTAACGATAAAATATTACATATATTTTTTGAATGCAAGATAATAGGCTTTTAAAGTTAACGAAATTAGACGGAATGATATTAACTTCATAAAAGATTAAATTGTCTTAAAGCATTAGCAAGTTTTTTATCCTCATTAGATAAATGCTTTAAAGCATCAAGCAACCTCCTGAGTAAACCCTCCTTTTCAATAAATTCAATCGCTTCCTTTCTTGCCTGTTTTATTATTGTTCTTCTGTCCCAGTAAGCAAAGCCTATTACACAAACTATAAGCGCGGTGAATATTCCTGCAAGTATATAAAAAAAGTCCATCATCTGATCAAATCTTTTATTTATATCCTCTCTCAGTTCTGAAAATCTTTTATCCACCTGTTCAAATCTTTTGTCAATCTGTTCAAATCTTTTGTCAATCTGTTCAAATCTTTTGTCAATCTCCAGCATTTTTACCTTAAGTTCAATAAGGAGTTCCCTGTCCTTTTGCGTGAATCCATCCTCTGCAAATAAAGAAAC
>JAXHUS010000061.1:0-5295 GCA_034189305.1 Thermodesulfobacteriota bacterium
AAAGGTCTTCATAATGAATCCGAATCATGGAAAATCCCTTTACATCAAGGGGCTCAACGACCAGAAACACTTCCTTCCAGTTAAGAAGGCCGTTATTTCCTGAAATTTCAGGAGATGGAAGGATATCTGTTCTTCCCACATAGCACTTCTTAAAAAAATAATTCTTAAATGATCTTTCCAGTTGATGATTTTTGTCGAAAAGCAAGTAATTAACCTTTAACTGAAACTCTTCCATGCATTCCCTTCTTCTGTATACATTCCATGCCAGTTCCTGACCCGTCTCAGGACGGGGAAAGGGAAGACCACCATGCCAGTGACCAGTCAGTGTATTGTCTTTGGCAACACGCAGGCCCCCTTCATTTTTTGCTGTAGCTCTGGCATAACCAGGAGGAGGAGAATAAATTCTTTTTTTAACTATCGGGATTGTTATTTGTCCCTCCTTGACACCGTCTTTAAAGTGCTCCAGAGGACCTAAAGGAAGAATCTCTTTCAATTCAGGAAGGTATTTTTTTAAATTATCTTTAGTGATAACCACACCAGGTTTAATTTCTTGAGAATATGCAACCTTTGCCATATAAAACAGAATTATTAAAAATAGTAAAAACGTTCTTTTCATATAAACCCTCCTCTTATAACCTTTGCTGTTTTTTTATCCGGCTTTTTTGGATTAAAAATTACCGGATTGCTGCCACCCTATTTAGCCATCCAGCCGGCGTCAACCACTAATGTATGGCCGGTAACAAAGTCGGAAGCAGGAGAGGCTAAAAAGACAGCCGCACCTTTAAGATCATCAGGATGACCAATCTTCTTTGTGGGAATTATAGAGGCAATCATTTCCGCCATTTCCGGATCCTTGGCCAACAGCCCCCCTCCCAGTTTTGTGGGCGCAAAAAAGCCAGGAGCTATACAATTGATATTAATTCCGGATTCGGCATATTCTAAAGCCATCTCCCTGGTAAAGTTCACCACTGCCCCTTTGGTTGCAGTATACGCAGGTGTCGGAAAAATACCACCCCCTACAAGTCCGAATATAGAAGCGATATTAATGATTTTACCTTTTTTTTGCTGCACCATAACCTTTAACGACTCCTTTGCACACAAAAAAACACCCCTCAGATTTATCGCCACAACCTGATCCCAATCCTCAACGGGGAATTCGTGAACAGGAAGAGTTGCCCCGGCAATACCGGCATTGTTAAACAGGATATCCAATCGCCCTAATTCCTTTACAGTGGTATCCACCATTTCTTTAACGTCCTCTTCTTTTGAAACATCGGCAGTCACTGCCACACTTTCAGTTCCTCGGGTACGAATATCTCTGGCGGTATCCATAGCGCTGTTTTTGTCAATATCTGAACACGATACATTTGCTCCTGCTTCGGCCATTGCTTTAGCAAACGCCCTTCCCAGGCCGCTGCCTGCCCCTGTAATCAGGGCCACCTTCCCTTTAAGGCTAAACAAGTCCATTGTATTCATTTTCTTCCTCCTTTTATTTGTAAACCTTCAGTACTCCGCAGATAGCCATTACAAAATCAAAAAACATAATAAATTATCTACAACGCTTTGCTTTCAAATTACGGTGATATTTCTTCATCCAACATTTTTTTACAATGAGCAGGCAGCTAAAAGCTGAATCTTAACATTATTTTTTAACTCCCACTGTAAGGGGTGGCCACCATTTCTTGATTTTAAAATCATCACAAATTACACTTGCTGCATTATAACCGGGAGCTGCAGTAACTCCCCCGGCCGGATGGGTACATGCCCCGCACATATAAAGATTCTCAATAGGGGTGTGGTAAGGAGGGTATCCATGAAATGGCCGAAAAATCCCCATCTGATCCTGGGTAATATCACCCATCAGCCAATCACCCTTAAATAGCTGGGGCATTCTCCTTTCTAAATCCAGGGGGCTATCCACATAACGGGCAATGATATTATTTTTGTCCATGTTGGGGGCATATCTTCTTATGGACTCATCCGCCCGATCAGCCACCTCTTCTTTTATCTCATCCCACTTTTCAGCCCCCCCATCCTTCAGGCCATATGCAGAATGCAGCCAATAAAAGGCAGTGTGCTTTCCGGAAGGGGCCTGAGTGGAATCCCATATAGTAGGCATAACGGTAATGAATGCCATATCCTCCGGCTTCTGGGGAATAGTGCCGGCCTTAATATGGCGATAATGATCAATTGCCACCTCTTCATTATCGGCGATTAAAATTCCCCAGGCTTTGGCAGCAGCTTCATTATTAGCCGCCACTTTCCACTGAAGGGGATTATTCAGGGCAAAATGAGTTGTAACAGTGGAAATACCGGGGGCAAAACGCTTAACCTGTTCGATGAAATCCCCTTTTAAATATTCCTCCCCTACCATACGTATAAAAGTCCCTTCCGGATCGATGTTACTTACTACCGCTTTTTTAGCCCTTATTTCAGTTCCATCCTTAAGTTCTACACCGGTGGCCACTCCATCTTTTACAATGATCCGAACAACCTCACTGTCAACTGCGAGTTTCCCCCCATTGTCCTCCACTATCCTCCCCAGGGCCTGGGCTAAGGTATTGGATCCTCCCACTGAGAGACCCATTCCAGGATCATGTTCCAGGGTTATCACCAGAGGAAAGAACTGGCCGGTTCCGTACTCCTCTATCCCCACTCCTTCCTGAACAACCACCATCAACATAAATGTCCTCATCTGATCACTTTCAAAATAGTGCTCTGCAACTTTCCTGTAGCTGGAAAGCTGCATCCATAGCATTTCTCTTCCTGCTTCCGTTCCCTCGAAAGGGGCCATTTGCATAGAAGGTGAAAGGGGAGGAGTATACATCCATGCTACGTAAAGGTCTTTAGCAGAGATGTGAAGATCATAAATTTCTTTATATGTTCTGGCATCCTTTTTAGAAAATTGTTCAATAGTTTTACATGTTCTTTCCACACCATCCTTACCCACATGCAGGCAAATGGTTCTTCCGTCAGGAAATATGGATGCCATAGGGGGATCGGGATAGACATATCGGTGGTATCTGGCAACTTCCAGATCCTTTAATACGGGTCCCATTTGAATAAAGGCATGATAACAGGAGTGGGTATTATGTTTAAATCCCGGCAAGGTAATCTCTTCAGTGGTACATGCTCCTCCGATCACATCCCTCCTCTCTAAATTTACTGTCTTTAACCCCGCCTTACTCAAATAAGCAGCACATGTAAGACCGTTATGGCCTGAACCGATAAAAACTACATCATATTCCTTATCCATTTTTTACCTCCTTGAATTATATGTTTTTTTAGTTACAATCAATTATTGCCTCAAGTTAATGTCTATGGTCTATCGGTTACATTATTCTTCAACAACAGCAGGCTTAAGCCTGCTGTTGACTAAATCTGAGCACCGGAACGAGCTGCGCAACCCTAATCCTTTGACAAATATTTGTAAGCTATCAAAAAAAAATTCCTGTACAATTAAACTATTCTTTTAATAGTTGAACCTTATTAACCTTATTTATTCTCCCACCATTTTTTTAATTTAAGATCTTCTGCAATCACCCCCGCTGCATTATGACCCGGGGCACAACTACAACCTCCCCCAGGATGACAGGATGGTCCACACACGTATAAATTTCCAATGGGAGTTCTATAGTGTGGATAGCCATGAAAGGGCCTGTAAACTCCCATCTGATCGGATGTCATATCACCGGAGCAGAATCCCCCTTCTGGCATTGAGATGTTCTCTCGATGTATATCCAGAGGGGTATACATATATCTGCCGATCACATTTTTGGGATTCATATTGGGTGCAAATTCTTCCCACACATCCATAACCCGATCAGCATAATCTTCCTCTATCTCCTTCCAGCTTTCAGGTCCCCCTTTGAGATTGTATGTAGAGTAATGCCATATAAAAGCTGTGTGCTTTCCAGGGGGCGCCTGGGAGGGATCATGCAGGGTAGGGACAATTCCGCAGAAAGCGATATCCTTAGCCGGCTGTATGCCCTGTCTTATATCGGCAAATTGACTGTCAAAGGTAGCAGCAGTATCGTTACCCATAAATACCCCCCAGCATTTGTTTAAATCGGGATTATCCTTTGAAGCTTTATAATGTGGGGGTTCATGAATTGCCATATGGAAACTGAATAGAGACATTTCATCATACTTCCAGCGTTTAATCTGTCTTATGAAGCCAGTGTCCAAATGTTCTTCACCAACCAGCTTTAAAAAAGTCTGCTTGGGCTCTACATTGCTTGCCACCAATTTCCTGGCCATAATCTTACTTCCATCAGCAAGTTCCACCCCAATAGCAGAGCCATCCTTTATAAGAATCCTTTCCACATGACTATTTTTGACTACTTTACCTCCATGGGCTTCCAGAAATCCGGCCATTGCGATGGATAGTGTTCCTGACCCACCAATAGCTTCTCCCCAGCCGGGATCATGTTCCAGGGTTGTCATTAATGGAACTAATAGACCGGTTCCATAAACATCAGGACCTATGCCTGCCTGGGCCGTAACCATAGCAACCCACGACTTTATCTCCTCTGATTCATAAAGGTCATCGGCAACTGCATTTGCGCTGGCCATCTGCATCTTAAGCAACTCTCTTCCAAATTCCGTCTTTTCCAATGGGGCAGACCATACCGACTGGGGAACCGGGGGTGAGTACAGATAACCCACAAATATGTCTTTCATAGACATAAATTGATTATAGATATCTCTGTAAGTTCTGGCATCCTTTACCGAGAATTTTTCCATCTCTTTACAAAATCTGTCCAGATTAGTGTAAGTGATTAAACACTTGCCATCGCTGAATACCTGTGCAAGGGGCGTCTCAGGAAAAACATATTTAGAGCCGTATTTTTCCAGTTCCAGGTCTTTATATACTGGACCTATATGAATCCACCCATGGAAATTTGAATGAAGACTGTGTTTGAAGCCAGGAGCGGAAAGATTTTCTTCGGTCATCACCCCGCCCCCTATAATATGCCGCCTTTCAAAAATAATAACCTTTAATCCGGCTTTAGCCAGGTAACATCCACAACAAAGGCCGTTAGAACCTCCCCCCACAATAATTACATCATAAGTTCCTTCCATTATTTCATCCTCCTTTATTTAAATTATCTTGCTTCTCTTAACAAACATTTTATAGTAAATTTTTCATATGTTACCGATGGATCATTATTACCAGAGGGAGACATCTGAAGCAGAGAAGAATGTCCGGAAAGATGATCATCCACACAGGCTTGAAACCATAGACCACCAATTAAATTTGTTTTTGTATCAATACGGTGGATTATTTGAGAA
>JAXHUS010000062.1:0-2383 GCA_034189305.1 Thermodesulfobacteriota bacterium
TAAGTTCGTTACTTTCTAAATCCGGTTTTAGAGATATAACTATAAAAAAACTTAATTTTGGCACAGTAACAATTCATACAGCAATTAAACCATTATTATTAAAGTGAAGATGATAAAGAACATTTTAAATCTTTTTAGAAACACAGCTTCAGAAAAAAAACTTGCAAACCCCACATACATGGTAGGCTTTGCGGACAAATCAGTTTATATGGAAAATCTTTTTTGCCAGCAGGCATGTCCATTACATGTTCCAGGGGGAAGATACGTGTCGGCAATAGCCAGGGGAGAATACGCAAGGGCTATGGAAATTATACGGGAAAGGCTTCCCTTTCCGTCAATTTGCGGGTATGTTTGTCATCACCCCTGTGAGACTGAGTGTAGAAGAAATGAGTACGATATCCCTGTTTCAATTCGTAATTTAAAAAGGTTTGTAGCGGACTATGAGGCAGAAAAGGGCAGGGAACCTGAAATAAAAATTGAACAGGAAAGACAGGACAAAGTAGCTGTTATAGGGGGTGGGCCTGCCGGACTTTCCTGCGCCTTCTGGCTCAGACATTTGGGCTATCAGGTAACAGTTTTTGAATCTCAACCAAAAATCGGTGGTGTTCCCAGGTCCGTCATTCCAGAATATCGTCTTTCAAAAGAGATAGTGGACCGTGATGTGAATTTTATCTTAAAGACCGGAGTTGAAATTAAGGAAAATACCCCCATAGGTACTGAACTAACCATAGAATCCCTTAAAGAACAGGGATACAAAGCAGTCTTTCTGGCAGTTGGCGCCCCGCTTTCACGAAAAATAAATATTCCCGGAGTAGACCTGGATGGTGTTTTGTGGGGAGTTGATTTTTTAAGGGATGTAAAGGAAGGGAAGGAAGTAGAAATAAAAGATCGAGTGATTGTAATTGGTGGTGGAAACGTCGCTGTGGATGTGGCTATAACTGCATGCAGTCTGGGAGCAAAGGAGGTAGAAATGGCCTGCCTTGAAAAGAGAGATGAAATGCCCGCCCATAGCTGGGAAATCGAGGATGCAGTCAAGGCCGGGGTGGTCATTAATCCTTCATGGGGACCTCACAGGATAATTGGCGAAGAAGGTCATGTCAGCGGAATTGAATTTATCCGCTGTACTTCTGTATTTGATGGAAAGGGCATGTTTAACCCGGTGTATGATGAATCTGAAAAATCGGTAAAAGAGACGGATATGGTAATCCTTGCCATTGGTCAGGCTTACGATTTATCGGTTTTAGGGGATAAAAAGGATGAATATTTAAAAGACGGCCGTTTTTTTGTAAATATGGACACCTTAGAGACAGGGGTACCTTCCGTTTTTGCGGGGGGAGACCTGGTAAGGATTGCTTCCGTAGTGGATGCCTCAGCCTCCAGCAAAAGAGCCGTTTTATCAATCCACAGGCTACTTAATCCTGATGATGCTAAAAAAGAGAAGGATATTATTTATACTAAGAAATTTAATTCAAAACAACTCTCCCACAAGGCTTATAAAAAAAGGGTAAAAGATTTTAACATAAAGAAACAACCCGAGGCTCCATTGGAAGAGGCAGAAGCTGTAGAAGAAGCAAAACGTTGCATGGAATGCTTTATTAATCCCATATTTGACAGTGATAAATGTATTCTCTGCGGAGGCTGTGTTGATGTTTGTCCGGCAAACTGCCTTAAATTTGTAAAAATAGACCGGATGTTGGGCGATAAAAAGCTGAATGAGCTAATCAAATTTCGATACGGTAAAAAGCTAATGGACAATGAGCTGGATCCTTTAAAAAGAGCGGCAATAATAAAAGATGAAGAGCATTGCCTCCATTGTGGGTTATGTGAGGCCCGCTGTCCCACCGGGGCAATTACAATGGAATTTTTTTCAGATGAACCCATAAATGTAAGTTAAGGGTTAAAAGTTAAGAATGAAGAATGATAATGGGTATTATGGATTAAGGAGAATACAATGAATGATATAAATAAAGAAGATATAAAACAAGATAAATTAAATTCCAGGCGAAAATTTTTATCCCTGATTGGGTGGGGTAGCTTTTTCACTGCCATTGCTGCATTATTTGCAGGCACAATTCGGGCAATGTTTCCCAGGGTACTTTATGAACCGCCGACTAAATTTAAAGTTGGCAAGCCTGCTGATTATCTAAAGGGTAATGTCACTTTAATACCGGAAGCAAAGGCATTTATCGACAGAGATGATGATGGAATTTTTGTTATTTCTGCTGTATGTACTCATCTCAAATGTCGTGTAAATTATGATTCTTCCCTTGATGAGTTCTGGTGTCCCTGTCATGGGGCTAAATATAGAAGGGACGGAACAAATTATGTCGGACCGGCGCCAAAACCCTTGCCGCGTTTGCAAGTTATCCTTGACAGGAAAGGC
>JAXHUS010000063.1:0-7877 GCA_034189305.1 Thermodesulfobacteriota bacterium
TTTGTTTTGTAACCTTAATTTGAACCGTCCGTCCTGGGGAACTCTTTTCTCTGTAATATCGAGTTCCGACATTACTTTAATTCTTGAAATAATGGCGCTCTGGTAACTTATATCCATATAATCCGTTGCTTTATAAAGCAGTCCATCTATTCTGTACTTAATTATTACTCCCTGTCGATTTGTTTCAATGTGGATATCGCTTGACCTCTTATGAATTGCATCATAAATAGTTGAGTCTACGAGCTTAACAATTGGGCTGGTGCCTTCATTCAACTTTTCCAGAGACAACTCTTCTTCGCCCCGATCCGTCTCCTTTACTAAATGCAGCCTTAAATCATGGGATACATCCTTTAGGATTTTTTTAGACTTCTCCTCACTTTTAAGGGCTTTGTTGATCATTCTTTCCGTTGATAGTGTGATTATAATAGGCATGTCTGCCAATATCTCAAGCTCATCTAATATTTTGATGTTTGTAGGGTCCGTCAGGGTTACAATCAGGGCATTTTCTCTTTTGGCATACGGGAGAAAAAGATGGCGGGAATATACCTCCCTGGGAAATATATTGTATAATTTCTGATCAATTGTAAAATCCCGTAAATCTAAATATTCCAGGTTAAACTGTTCTGCTAACGCCAAAACCACATCTTCTTCCGTAACTAAATTCTCCTCCTGGCAAAGCTCTCCAAACCGTACTTTATTATTAAATTTTTGCTTTTGTAGAATCTCATCAACTTTTATCGGCGTCAGAAGTCCCTGCTCAACAAAAATTTCACCAATTTTTTTTCTATTAAAAATGCTTAATTTGTCAGGTTCCATAAATCAAAATCCTATTTTTTTATCTATAGCCGACATCAACACCATTTGCTGATTATCGCACCAATGCCGTAACAATAAGTATAGACTTTACACGTATAAAAAAGTTTAATTCGTTTAAAATAAAAGTTTTTACCTTTTAACGAATGGTACCGGCAAGCTTAAAGATGGGCAAATAAATGCTTACAACAACGGCACAGATTACTAATCCCATGATTATTATAAAGACGGGCTCAAAAAGAGAGACAAAAAGGTCTAATTTTCTGCTTACCTCATCCTCATAAAAATCGGAAATATCGGAAAGAATGTCCTCTAATGCCCCTGAGGATTCCCCTACATTTATCATTCTTATAGCAAGATTCGGCATTAACTTTACCTTTTCTAAAGAAATTGATAGGCTCTCCCCCTCCTCTACCCGTTTAATTGCCCTTTCCAGCCTTCCCTCCAAAAGATTATTGTTAAGAATATCTTTTACCATTTTAAGCGAATTAACCAGAGGAATTCCGCCTTTTAATACAGTTGAAAGGCTACGACACATTTTAGCAAGGGAATATTTATAAATTATTTCACCTAAAACGGGGATGGCAAGTTTTGCTCTGTCAAGATAGTCCCTCCCTCTTTCAGTTTTTAAAAACCATTTAAGAAACAATGCGGTTACAACAAATAATCCCAGAAATACTACAAAATACTTCTTAAATAAATTTGCTGTTTGAATAAGCATTACGGTAGGAAAGGGGAGCTTTACCTGGGTATCGAGATAAACCCGGGTAAAATTTGGGACTACATATCCCAGAAGGAATATAAGGGCAAAGAAGGTAAGGCAGATTAAGATTAATGGATATATCATTGCCTGCTTGAATTCGCTCTTTACTTTTTCCGTACGTTTTAAATATTCAATGAATTTACTAATGTTCGCCACAAGGTTTCCGGTCTTTTCTCCTGAACGTATTGTGGAAACGTAAAGATCAGAAAAAATTTGAGGATATTTGGAAAAAGCATCAGAAATAGAAAGTCCTTCCTTTATATCTTTTCTTATATTACTTAAGACTTCAAGAAAAAACCTGTTTTCATTTTTCTCTATTAATGTGTCAAGGCACTTGACTATCGGAATTCCCGCTTTAAGTAACGCAAGCAACTCATGATTGAATGTCCTGAAATCACGATCGCTTATACCTTTTGAAGACAACTTTTCATAGAAAATATAAGAAAAAAATGTAGAGGCTTTTTTAATCTCAAAAATATATGAACCGTCCCTGAAAATAGTCTTTTCGGCATCACTTTTATTTTTTGCCTGTATTGTCTTTTCTAAGATTTTACCGTCTGCGGTTCCGATACGACAATGAAAAAGTGGCATTTTTATTTCAAAAAGTTGGTGCTATATAAGACTATATTCCTTCAGCACCTTTTTTAAATGTAAAAAATTCTCTTTTGATAATGTTAAAAGGGGCAGGCGGAATTCCAAAGGAACCTTTCCCATTAAATATAAAGCGGTTTTAATGGGTATAGGATTGGTTTCAATAAAAACAGCTTTATGTAAAGGTTGTAATTGATAGTGTATCGCCCTTGCTTTATCTATGTCTCCGGATATAAAAGAATCATAAATATTTGCAATTCTGTCGGGTACTATATTTGCGGTAACCGAGATAACCCCTTTGCCGCCAATGGCCAGAATCGGAAAAAATATTGAGTCATCACCGGACAAAACACAAAAATCATCTTTGCACATCCTTATAATATCACCTGCCTGCTCTATAGAGCCGCTTGCCTCTTTAATCCCCACAATATTTTGGATTTCACTTAAACGGGCCACTGTCTGGGGCAACATATTAAGCCCTGTTCGGCTGGGAACATTATATAGAATTAAAGGAATATCCACTTCTTCCGCAATCTTTTTATAATGTTGATACAGTCCTTCCTGAGTAGGTTTATTATAATAGGGGGTGATTAGAAGGGCACCATCAGCACCCGCTTTTGCCGCATATTTGGTGAGCTTTACGGCTTCATTGGTACAATTTGAACCGGTTCCCGCAATTACCGGAACTCTTTTATTCACTTTTTCCACACAAAATTCAATAATTCTTTCATGTTCTTCAAAAGACAGGGTTGCAGATTCTCCCGTAGTTCCACATGGAACAATAGCATATGTTCCCTTTTCAATGTGAAATTCAATTAATTTAGAAAAACTGTCTTCATCAAAACCATTATTTTTAAATGGCGTAACAATGGCTACCATGGAACCTTTAAACATTTTTACCTCCATTATTAAGACTTTCGCTCCAGAGTAATCCTTCATAAATTACAAAGGCTCCTCCTTCAAGAAATACTTCGCCAAAATCAAAATCTTCTTTATTTGGATTGTCTTTAAAATATATTTCTAACATCTCTCCACTTCTAACCTTTACTTTAACAGGTGGATCAACCAAACCCTTCCTCGCGGCAATTATGGCCGCTGCAACAGAGCCGGTCCCGCATGCTAACGTTTCATCCTCTACCCCCCTCTCATATGTGCGAATATTAAGCTCTGCTTTGTTTTCCACCGTAACAAAATTCACATTTGTTCCGGCAGGAGCGAATAAGGGATTGAAACGAATTTGCCTTCCAAGCTTTGTAACTTCAACCTTTTCAATATCTTCGTTGAAGATAACCACATGGGGCACACCCGTATCTATAAAATCCATTTTAAACTCAGCGTTATTAAGCAACAGCACAATATTATCTTTCAGATCTTTTGGGGCAGTCATAAGAAGTTTAACCTTATTTCCGGTAACCTTTGCCTTAACTATTCCCGCCTTGGTTTCAAAAAACATCTCCCCAGGAGCAATGTTTTTAAAATATGCAAATCTTGCTGCGCATCTTCCCCCATTACCACACATTGCCGCTTCACTGCCGTCAGAGTTAAAAAATCGCCATTTAAAATGGGCGGTTGAAGAAGCTTCAATTAAAATCAGCCCGTCGGCGCCAATGGAAACTTTGCGTCTGCACAGACTTCTGGCAAAGTCCGGTGCATCCTTATGCGACAACAATTTCTCCCGATTGTCTATAACAATAAAATCATTCCCGCTTCCACTCATTTTAAAAAAAGAAACTTCCTTATTCATATTATTAAAGCAAATTATTATTTATATGATGAATAACTTTGTTTATTGTTTTTCTTAAAGACTTCTCTATTGTACATGCAGCAGAATTTATATGCCCGCCGCCCCCAAAAAAAGTGGCAATTTTCTGAACATTATAATTATCTGTGGAACGAAAGCTTACACGAATCTTGTTCGACTCTTCTTCTTTAAAAAGGACGACCACGGAAGATTTCCTTAATGAGGACATAACATTTATCAGTCCGTCCGAATAGATGTCCGAAATCTTTACCCCGTGCCGAGCAAGCATATCTATGCTTATATAAGACCAGGCAACAAGATCGTTATCTGTGGTTTTTGTCTTCAGAAGCACCTCTCCCCAGAGATTATACACATCCTTATTGTTTGTTTTTTGTAGTTGTTGCAAAAGCCAGTTAAGATCCCCTCCCCTTCTCATTAAATGCGCGGCCGCTTCCATGGTATGATGGGTTGTGTGGGGCAACTGAAAAGAGAGCGTCTCTACAATGATTGAAGTAAGCAGTGCATCGGCAATATTTTTTGTAATCGTAATATCCCATGTTTTAAACAGGTCAAAAAGAATCTCTCCTGTACAAGAAGCCTTGCTATTTACCAGATTCACCCTTCCAAACATAGTATTATCTGGATGATGGTCAATATTTAATATTGGAGTTTTTTGAAATAATTTTACGTTTTTTTCATAAATTTCCCCTAATAATTCAAGCTTTGCCGTATCTAATACAACAAGCAAATCAGGGGTGTCTTTTATTAAATCCTTTTGCAGGTCATGGGATAAAAATTGAAAAAGGGGCGGGAGAGGACTGCTGCAGAAAGCTACGACGTTCTTCTTTAATCTATTCATGGCCATTTTGAAAGAAAAAATTGCACCAATTGCATCGCCGTCAGGCTTTGCATGAGTAAAAAGAAAAGGGCTGGTACAACCCTTAATTAAATTATATGCAGTGTCTAAAAATTTTTTGTTAAACCCCATATCCGTCCCTATTTCAGCTCATTTAATATTTTATTTATCCTTTCTCCATATTCAAGGGAATTGTCGTATTCAAAGATTATATCCGGAATATTACGGAGTTTTATAATTCTCCCCAACCTTTTTTTTATAAATCCAGCTGCTCGATTTAAGCCAATGGCTGAATTCTTAATGGTTTCTTCCTCTCCAATCACACTAAAAAAAACCCTTGCAATCTTTAAATCTTTAGTTAACTTTACTCCTGTTAAACTAACCATACCGATACGTGGATCTTTAACTTCTTTGAGCAGGAGATCCGAAATCTCCTTTCTTATAAGATCGGAAACCCTTCCAATTCTCCTGGAGGACTGATCATAATAATAACTTTTATACATTGTAATATGTTAAAAATTATAATTCATTATTTCAATTTCATAATTTAAAATTTCAGCAAGATTTAGCTTCTCAATAAAATTCAGCACCTTGTCCAGAGTTGAATTTACAAAACGCTTTTCATTTCCAACCAGGCTGATTCCTAATTTTGACTTCTGCCACAGATCATTGTCTCCGACTTCTGCAATGGAGACCTTGAAATTATTTTGAACCTGTATAATTATCTTTTTAACAATACTCCTTTTCCCTTTAAGGGAAGATGCCTCAAAAATTAATAAATCCAGGCAGCAAACACCAACTATCACAAATCACTATTTTAATTATCTGACGTGTTAGATGTTACCTCCTGCACAACATACACCTCAATAACATCTTGAGGCTGCAGGTCATTAAAATTTTCAATACCAATCCCACATTCATAACCGCTGGCTACTTCTTTAGCATCATCTTTAAACCGCCTTAACGAAGAAATTATACCGTCATAAATTACGACTCCGTCCCTTAATAGATGAACATGTGCCCCCCTCACTATTTTCCCATCCAAAACATAACTTCCCGCAATCATCCCGGCTTTGCTTAAATGGAAAAGCTTCCTTACCTGGGCATGTCCGATGATCTCTTCTTCATAGGTAGGCTCTAAAAGCCCTTCTATTGCTTTTTTTATGTCCGTAATTACATCGTAGATAACCCTATAGGTTCTTAAATCTACTTTTTCCTGCAAAGCCATATTGCTAACCTTCTGGTCGGGACGCACATTAAAAGCCAAAATAATTGCATTGGAAGCCGAAGCAAGCATTACGTCCGATTCTGCCGGAGTTCCCACGCCGCTGTGAATGACATTAATCTTAATTTCGTTTGTATCAAGCTTTTTCACTGCATCCGTCACTGCTTCGATAGAACCCTGTACATCACTTTTAATAATAAGGTTGAGGTCTTTTATATTACCCCTTTCTATCTGCTCATGGAGGGCTTCAAGGGTTACTTTGCCGGGGGTACTTGCCTCCATGTTGCGATGTTTCTGCTGTAAGAAAAGACTGATTTGTCTTGCCTTCCTTTCATCTTTCACCACCACAAAAAGCTCCCCTGCATCAGGAACAGAAGAAAGGCCCTGGACTTCAACGGGATAAAAGGGTTTTGCTTCAGAAACCCTATTTCCCTTATCATTGGTCATGGCCCTGACTTTACCAAAACTTGCCCCCGAAATAAAGGAATCCCCTATGCGAAGGGTCCCTTCCTGAATGAGTATTGTTGCAATAGGGCCTTTCCCTCTGTCAAGCTTTGATTCAAGGACCACTCCATGGGCTGGTTTGTTTGGGTTTACTTTAAGCTCCAAAATCTCTGCCTGCAACAAAATATATTCCAGCAGATCTTCAATCCCCTTTTTCTCCTTGGCAGAAATTGGTACAAATACTGTATCTCCACCCCAGTCTTCCGGTGTAAGATCATAGTTTGCCAGATCCCTTTTAACTTTCTCGGTATCCGCCCCGGGTTTATCTATTTTATTAATTGCAACAATTATCGGGACGCCTGCTGCTTTGGCATGATTTATTGCCTCTATGGTCTGAGACATTACCCCATCATCGGCAGCAATAACTAAAACCACAAGGTCTGTGATCTTTGTCCCTCTTGCCCTCATGGCGGTAAAGGCTTCATGGCCGGGTGTATCAATAAAAACAATCTTTCCCTTCTTGGTTTCGACCACATATGCCCCTATGTGCTGCGTTATGCCGCCGGCCTCCGACTCAATTAATTTAGTCTTTCTAATTGCGTCTAAAAGTGAAGTCTTCCCATGATCCACGTGTCCCATAACGGTAACCACCGGATGTCTTGTTAAAAGGGCTTCTTCTTTGCTTCCTCCGTCTTCTTTCGTTCCTAGTAAAAGATCCAGATCAAAAGATGCGGATTCAATTTCATGCCCAAATTCACTTGCAATAAGAGAAGCGGCATCATAATCTATAGATTGATTTATAGTGGCCATTATACCAACTTCCATTAGTTTTTTAATTATCTCTCCGGCCTTTATACCTATCTTTTGAGAAAGTTCTGCCACAGTAATAGTTTCTAACATCTTTATCTTTCTTTTGCTCGCCCTGGGAACCGTTATTTCGGTCTTTTTGGTTTCCTTTGCGAGAGTCTCTTCTGGTGGGAACGGTTCTTTTTTTTCTATTAATTCTTTAGTTTTTTTTGTTTCACTTATGGGGGTTATGATTACCCGTCTTAACCCGGCATCTTTATCCGTTTCCTCTTTTCTTACCTCTTTCGCTTCTCTTTTTGTTTCTACAACCCCTGCTTCCTCCTCTATAGAAGGCGATACTTCTTTAATAGTCTTTTCTTTTCCTTTGCGGGCCTCTATTCTTTGCTTTAACCTTTTCTTTTCTTCGACCGCTGAAACCTTTTCTTCTTCGGCTTCCCTTACTGTTTCTACATCAAATCCTGTTACAATTTTACTTTCTTTTGCTGCTTCATCTTCTTTTGGCCTTTCTTCCTTTTGCTTTACTTCTATCTTTTGCGTTTTTAATTCTTCTTTCTTTTCTGAGGGCGTTGCCGGTTTTTCCGGCACTATTTCTTTTGCATGTTCAACTTTTTCGGGAATGCCTATTGGTTTCTTTTCC
>JAXHUS010000064.1:0-7521 GCA_034189305.1 Thermodesulfobacteriota bacterium
CAAAAACCTGATATGTTATATAAAATACCCTAATACCTCGAAGGTTAGGTAATTTTTGACAGGAGTAAATCGAACCAGGAAAATGGAGCTGATAATAAAAGATGCAAAGATTAATGCCCTTATCATACTCTGCTTTTGGTTCTTCCCTGGTTGTTGAAGGGCATCTTTCATCATGTTTAAAATCCTTTTGGCCCCTTTCATATTAAAACAAATTGCGATCAATGTGACCTTACCACTTCAATCCTTAAAGGTATGATGGAAAATGAATTCAAAAACAAAAATGTTACTCTGGAAGTCAAGCCGTGGCTTGATAATTTTTTTTATTGTATTGTAAGAGGCGACTGGCATGCGCCTATTATAATGGTTAACGGAAAAAAATTCTATCAGTATCACGAAAAAGAACCCTTCTTTGATAGGAAAAAACTGGCTTCATTTGTAATGCCTGATGGAGAATGAAGAAGTTTTTTATCTATCCCTGAGAACATGACATGCAGAACCGTCATTTTTAGCGTAGTAGTCTTGATGATAATCTTCAGCCACATAAAAAGTAGCGGCGGGTATGATCTCTGTTACTGCTTTTTTCTTGTATATACCTTTTTGGTCAAAATTTGCCTTTGATTTTTCCGCCGCCCTTTTCTGATATTCATTATGATAAAATATAGCCGACCTGTACTGGGTTCCCACATCAAACCCCTGCCTGTTTAAGGTAGTGGGATCATGCAATCTCCAAAAATAATCCAGGAGTTTTTCATAGGAAATGACTTCAGGGTCATATTTTATTTGAACTGCTTCAGCATGCCCCGTTTGACCTGTGCATACAAGTTTATAGGTTGGATCTTTCCCTTTACCTCCTGTGTAGCCCACTGTCGTTTCCAGAACACCGTCTATATCAGATAGTATAGCCTCAACTCCCCAGAAACAGCCGGCTGCAAAGGTAGCCAGCTCAACCTTTTTAACTTCAGCAGAGGATATCCCTTTAGTTTCTTTTTCAAATAATTTTTTAAATTCACCATATCCTTCTCTTTCAAGATTCTCTTCCGGTATAAATCTTAAGGCGGCTGAGTTAATACAATATCGAAGCCCACCAGGCCGGGGTCCGTCTTTAAAAACATGTCCTAAATGGGAATTTGCTTTTTTGCTTCTGACTTCTGTCCTTATCATATAACCACTTTGATCGGCTTTTGTAACGATATTGCTATCCAGAATGGGGCGGGTAAAGCTTGGCCAGCCGGTACCGGAATCGAATTTGTCAAAAGAACTGAAAAGGGGTTCTCCGGAAATGATGTCTACATAAATACCGGGCCTTTTATTATCCCAGTACTCATTCTGAAAAGGCCTTTCCGTGCCATTTTCCTGAGTAACCCGGTATTGCAATGGGGTTAACTTTGTTTTTAATTCTTCCTGACTCATGAATTCCTCACTTTCTTTTTTACAGCATGTAATGGCTGCAATGTATAATATAAAAAGACTGAAAAAAATCCTTTGCGGGTTTGTCATTCCACTCATTGTTTCCCCTTTTCGACCTACCCTTTAAATTTTTTCAAATAACCGGAAATATCATGAGGTGGGGAATGTGCATTGTATCTTATTATTCCGTTCCTATCTATTAGAATATGTGTGGGTATGCCGACAATTTTATATGCCTTGCTTACCTTGCCGCCTTCATCATAAAGAATTGTATATGAAATATCGTACTTTTTTTTAAACTCCGCTATTTTATCCGGGGAATCGCCGCTGCCGACATTTATTGTCAACAGCTCAATCTCCTTTGTGTTCAAATCCTTAGAAAGCATTTTCAGCCGGGGAATGTCCTTCTTACAGGCGGGGCACCATGTCGCCCAGAAGACCAAATAAACTGCCTTTTTGCCCTGAAACTCCTTTAAACTAATTTCATTTCCATCAAGACTTTTTAATGAAAACTCATAAGCCTTGATATTTTTTTTCTGTTCTGATACGGAACTTATTTCACCACAGGAAGATACAAGAATGAAACAAATGTAAGTAAAAAACGCAACCCTAACTTTATAATATTTAATCATTACATTTATCCTTATAAAACCAGTTGACCCATTTTAAATAAAAAATATTCTCCTGCTCCGATCATTAAAATCCCCAGGCCCTTTTTAACTCTGACCATCCATTGGCCCGACTTAGGGAGGGAAGATATGATCCCGGCAAATGTACCCATAAGAATTAATAAAAATCCCATGCCCATGGCAAAAGAAAATAGGAAAGTTACTCCCCAGACTACATTTTGTTTGCTTGCTACAAAGGCAAGCAACACTCCTAAAACAGGTGCCGTACAGGGTGCTACAACAAATCCTGAGGCCGCGCCCATTATAAAAGCAGAAACAATCCCCTTTGAATTTCCCGATGAGGGTTGTCGGTTACGCAGGAAAGCGGGTGCTTGAATTACAACCACATCAAACATACTCAAACCGAAAAAGATACAAATATTTGCCACAATAAAATAGGCAATAGGGTTAGTGCTTATCTCACCGAATAGGCTTCCCGTAAGGGCGGTAAATGCCCCAATTAAGGCATAAATCACAGCCAAACCCAGAACGTAGAAAATGGAAAGCAGAAATCCCCTTAACCTGGTAGCAGAACCCCTGGCTCCGATAAATCCGATGGTAATAGGAATAACGGGATAGACGCAAGGCGTAAAGCTGGTCATTACACCTGCCACATAAGAAAGAATTAAGGCAAGGAAGGGAGAAACTTTTAGATAGTATTCAAAATTACTAATTAAATTTTCCATTATTTATTTTATCAGTTCATAAGGTTTTGCCCTCAAGGTCCATTCACTATCGGGAAATTCTTTTCTCATTCTCTCCAGACCCTCTTTTAAAACCTTTGGTTCGTGGCTTGCGAGAAATTTTGCCACCGTCAGAAAAAAAACAGCCTCTGGTACCGCAAAGGTTCCTTTATAATGTTCAATTATTTCATTAAAACACTTTTCTGCAAGGGTATAGTTTTTTAAATTAATCTCTGTCTTTGCTCCGTCAAGAATTATCCTCCCGCACATTTCTTCAGGGGATAGAAATCCGGTAAATCGAAAATGTTCCCTTACCATGTCATCCATAATAACTATGGTTGGGGTAAAAGCGACCAGATATTCTTCAAATAAATCACCCTGTTTATCGCTGTTTATTCTTAAAGGAACAAACCAATCCTGTACCATCTTAATCACTTTTTCGTTATTCCATGATACAGCATCCAGCTGCTGACAACCCAGTCATCCGGGATTAAAAAAATCAACTAAAATAAGTTTTTTACCGTCTTTTGCCTTCTTTATCGAACTATCCATAATTGTTTCCCAATTAATCATTTCCATTCCTCCTTAAATTATAATTAAATAGCCTTTTGTTATCAATTGTTTAAAGGCTTAAAATTTGCCCCCTTGATTACAAAATCTTTTCAATCATCCTTCTTTTCCAAATTTTTCTTTAAGTCGGATACATTTGTTATGGGCAGGTTGCAAGTATATTGCTCACATACATAAACCACAGGATCCTGATTTACAGGTAAAAGCGTTTTTGTAAAAGGGGAAAGAGAAGAAAGTTTTCTTCCCTCTTCCCCATTTTGACGCAGTAACACTACCTTATTGGGTAAAAAAATTCTGTGAATAACCGTAATCATTGTGCGGGTAACTTCGTTATGAGAATCACCCGATATGACAATCTCCTTTCCAGGCCCCACCATGAAATCCAGGGCCATCATAAAATGGGTAGATGCCTGGGGATATGGTGCAACTTGTGAAGAAAAAGCCTTAATCAACTGTTCGCCCATTTTTTCCAGATTACTATTTCCTGTCATTCTGCCCAGGCGAAATAGATTTAGCGCCGCCACTGAATTGCCTGAAGGCAATGCCCCGTCGTAAATTTCTTTACCGGTGGTAATCAGCATTTCGTTTCCCTTGCCGCTAAAATAGAAACCGCCATCCTTATCGTCCCGAAAAAGCTCCACCATAGCTTTGTTAATAGTAATGGCTTCCTGGAAATAACGAACCTCAAAGCCGGCTTCGTATAATTCAATAAGACCCCAGACGAAAAAGGCATAATCGTCAAGGTATCCTGGATAAGCCACATCACCATTTCGGTAACGCCTGAATATTCTACCGTCATTATTTCTCAGCTTATACAGAATAAAATCAGCGGCTTTTTTTGCGGCATCCGAATATCTTTTATCACCGAATGCCATGTAACCCTTTGCCAGAGCGGCTATCATAAGTCCATTCCATGAGGTAATAATTTTGTCGTCTTTAAGGGGGTGTACCCTCCTTGAACGTATCTCAAAAAGCCTTTTACGTGCATCTTCAAACTGGTTCTCCAGTTGGGCCGGCTCTAATCCCTCCTGTTCGGCAAAGGCATCCAGAGGAATGGTTATATGAGGAATATTGTGACCGTCTTCAAAATTACCGGAAGGGCTGATACCATAGAAACGACAAAAAACATCCCCCAATCTCTCTCCTAAATGCTCTTTAATTTCCTTTTGCCTCCATATGTAAAACAATCCTTCCTTTCCTTCACTATCGGCATCTTCTGCCGAATAAAATCCACCATCAGGGGAAGTCATATCCCTTATGACGTAATTAAACACCTCTTTGGCGACCTTAGCGTATCCGGCATTTCCTGTGACCTGATACGCCTCAATATATGCTATTGCCAGCAGGGCTTGATCATATAGCATCTTTTCAAAGTGCGGCACCAGCCACTTTTCGTCCACCGAATAGCGGTGAAAGCCAAAACCGATTTGATCGAATATCCCACCATTTCTCATGGCTCCAAGGGTCTTTTCCACCATATCAAGGGCTGTTTTTTCATTGCTGCGTCCGTACCACCTTAAAAGAAAGGAAAGATTGTGGGGCGTGGGAAATTTTGGGGCAGAACCAAAACCACCCCTGGTTTCGTCAAAATTCCCTAATAGTTTATCATAAGCCGATTTTAGCGTTCCCATGTCCATGGAAACAACTGATGAAGTCCGATTAACATGAGACTGAATAACATTAGTAACATCTTCACTTGATTGTACAATCCGTCTGCGATCTTTTTCCCACAGCTCTGCTATTTTCGTTAAAAGTTCTATAAAACCAGACATGCCCATCCGTCTCTCTTTTGGAAAATAAGTGCCGGCAAAGAAGGGCTTTTTTTCAGGGGTCATAAATACCGAAAGTGGCCATCCTCCGCCCCCGGAAAGGGCCTGACAGAAGGTCATATATACCTGATCAATATCAGGCCGTTCCTCTCTGTCAACCTTTATGGCGATGAAATATTTATTCAATAGGCTGGCAACTTCCTTATCTTCAAAGGATTCGTGCGCCATCACATGGCACCAGTGACATGTGGCATAGCCGATGGATAGGAAGATTGGTTTGTCATCCTCCCCCGCCCTTTGAAATGCTTCCTCTCCCCAGGGATACCAATCTACAGGATTATAGGCGTGCTGGAGAAGGTAGGGGCTCTTTTCGTTAACCAAACGGTTAAAGTCTACCTTTATCCTTTCTTCGTTATCGTCCATACAACCTCCTGGAATAAAAACTATATAAAAAAGATGTAACCATCTGGCAATTGGATTTATCTTTATCCTCTTTTCAGTTCCTATGGATAAAACCAATTTCATTTTAAAATGCCTGTGTAACCCATTGGATAATACACATTGCAGCGCTTTTTCTTTCTAATTATTCCCTTTCCTTAACTTTTTAAATATCCGTATCCCCTTTTCAAAAGTAACGTTTCTTAACAAGAATAGAGCAAAATGATAAAAGCGCAAAGGGGAATATATGAATTTTAAACCATAGCGGGCCTTTTAAAGTCATGCCCGGGACTAAATTCAGCAACCTTCAGAACAATGTGCTATGCGGGGTAATATAAATTTTTTCATTTGAGCCACCTCCTTTCAGTGCCATAAAAATTTAGTTGCAGTCATAAGAATAATGTAAGTGAAATTCCAATAAGTCATGTGAGTTAAACTCTTTTTTAAATCCTGTCAATTGATCCCCGTGAACTGTTATTTATATTGGTTCTATAATAAAGCCCGTAAAACATTTTCAAGATTCCTTAACAATTGCAGATTAACTATTCTATTTCACGCCTTGATGCCATATCAAAGAGTGTTCTTTCTCTTGCCCGGTCTATGCCCAGAGCCTTTCTTTTTTTGTCGATATGTTCAATAATCATTTTAGCCATGTCATGAGGATCTTCGGCAAATCCCCATTTACCCAATCCCTGCTTTTCAAGTCCATCAAAAAGAAGCTTATGAAATTTTGTATTTTCTATTATGGGAAAGGTAACTCCAAATATGGTATATACACCTGAAGCCACAAAATATTGACCAATAGAAATAGCCTTTTCACTCATCCATTCCGGAGCAGCTCCGGCAACAGGCAAATCCGCCAGTTTATTACCAAGGCCTCCAACACGAACCATCTCTGACGCGGCAAGAAGAATACGGCTATTATCAACACAGGAACCAAATCCCAGAACAGGAGGCATCCCAACTGTTTCACATACCTCTGATAGACCAGGACCCGCCAGATGAGCTGATTCAGGAACATATAAACCGGCTTTTGCCAGAGCTATCTGAGAACATCCGGTCTGGAGTACAAGAATATCATTTTTAATCAATTCTTTTACTAACTCTACATGAACCCGGTCCTGCTTTACCCTTGGATTGGTGCAACCCACTACACCGGCAACACCCCTTATCCTGCCATTTATAATATTATCGTTCAGTGGTGTGTACGAACCCCTGAAGGCACCCCCCAACATGTAGTTCACGTACTCATAAGAAAATCCATGTATACCCATATTGGTAATCTGAGGAATCTCTATAGGCTGCTTTCTGGTCTTAAATCTATCAATTGCCATTAAAACGATCATATCCGTGCAATTCTTAGGTTCGTGTTCCTTAAATTCTATATGTTCCGCCCCTTCTATATGACAGCGGGGATTAGTTGTAAAAAGTCTGGTTCCATAACATTCGGCTACTTTTACAAGCCCCTGTTTAATACATTGTACGTCAACACCCATTGCATCAACCGCACCTGTCACCAGAACAGCTTCCGTTGACATAAAATTACCTGCATGGGGAATACCGTGGCGGGAAAGCATTTCTGCCCCGGAACAACACATACCTACCAGATTAATCCCCTCAGCCCCTGCATCTTTTGCCTTTTGTACAAAATCAGGGTCATTAACGGATTCAAGACGTGGATTTCGAATGCGAGGCGGTCCGGGCTGATCGCGCTGCTGTGCAAGACCGACCCGCAGGCCAGTCCGCGCCACGCCGGCATCTCGGTGGTGCTGGTGGACAACCCGAGTGAGGGTCTGACGGTCTCCCGTGACCTCCCGAAGCTGGGCTACAAGGGGGTCGAGTCGTGCGAGCTGAGCTTCGACGACTGCCGGGTCCCGGCATCGGCGGTACTCGGCGACGTCCCCGGCCGAGGGTTCGCTCAGATGATGAAGGGGCTGGAAACCGGTCGTATCCAGGTGGCCTCCCGCGCGCTCGGGGTGGCTTCGG
>JAXHUS010000065.1:0-6294 GCA_034189305.1 Thermodesulfobacteriota bacterium
GAAGAATTTTACTTTTTACTTAAGGAAGATGTTTGTTGCGGATTTAATGGAAATGAAGAATGGACTATTAAGCAGTGGGAAGAAAACCAGGGCATACCGGAATATAACAGGATGAACGAAGCATTTAAAGAAATAAACCTTCATCCGACAATGATTTCCGGCAGGGGACTTACCCCGGAACAAACTACCATGTATTTTTTAGCGTGTTATGATTTAGATAATTTCAGAGAATTTATCTTTAAAAGTAATTTTTTTAATTCTTTTGAAATAGATGAAAAGATAAGAGAAAAAGTCAAGACAGATGATATTGAGCTTTTAAATTTTGCTTTCTTATGGCTTCGTTTTTCCCTTCTGGGAGAACCCACATTAACTTTAAAGGAGGAAGTATTAGAAAGAAAAAGAACAGCCTTAGGGCTGGATAAAATATAAAAAATTATTGACCTTTATTAACCCGAAAATATGGAAGGATTTAGAGAATGAGTGAAAAAGGAAGTGTCCTGGTTGTAGGTGGTGGAATCAGTGGAATAACCACTGCCCTTGAAGCAGCGGAGGCCGGCCGAAAAGTGGTTCTTGTAGAGAAAGAACCTTATCTTGGAGGACGGGTGGCGAGAATGAATAAATATTTCCCCAAGCTTTGTCCTCCTACCTGCGGACTGGAGATTAATTTTAAACGTTTGAGGCAGAATCCCGATATAAAAGTTTACACCCTGTCCCAGGTAGAAAATATATCAGGAGAAAAAGGTAATTACAAAGTAACTATAAAGGTTAATCCCCGTTATGTTGATGACAGATCCGCCACAACACAATGCGTGGAAGAGTGTCCTTCTGAAATTGACAATGAGCTGAATTATAACATGGATAAGATAAAAGCTGTGCGCCTGCCCCTTGATATGGCATATCCTATGAAACTTGTTGCCGACAGAGACGCTCTGGAAAAAATAAAAGACAGTGATGAATATAATAAATTTGCCTCTGAATGTGAAAAGAAAGGAATTAAAATAAATCTTGATGATGTCCCCAAAACCATAGAGGAAAATGTAGGATCCATTGTATGGGCAACTGGCTGGCAACCTTATGATGCAACAAAACTGGATAACTTAGGTTTTGGCAAGTATAAGGATGTTATCACGAACGTTATTATGGAAAGACTTGCATCGCAAAACGGCCCGACTAACGGTCAAATCACAAGGCCTTCGGACGGCAAGAAGGTTGAAACTGTAGCCTTTGTTCAATGTGCTGGCTCACGGGATGAAAATTACCTTCCCTATTGTTCAGGGATTTGCTGTCTTGCATCCTTGAAACAGGCAACATACATAAGGGATCAGTATCCGGATGCCAAAATTTACATTTTTTATATTGATCTTCGTTCCCATGGCAGGTTTGAGGAATTTTACAACCGGGTTCAGAAAGATGAGAACATCATTTTAATTAAGGGTAAAATTGCAAAGGTAACAGAAGATCCTCAAACAAAGGATTTGATTGTTGAAGGGGAGAATACCGACACCGGAGAAAAGGTTGGAACAAAAGTTGATATGGTTGTTCTCGCCACCGGAATAGTGCCCAGTACAAAAGATGAACCAGCGCCTATTGATGCAACCTACGATGAATTTGGATTTATGCTGGAAGATCCGGCAAAGTCAGGCATTCATCCTGCGGGCTGTGTTAAAAAACCTATGGATGTCGGCTCATCATTATCCGATGCAACAGCAGCGGCATTAAAAGCCTTAATTGATACAGTGAAGTAAAAAGGAGGTAAATAATATTATGGAAAAGATTGGAGTATATATAGACACAGGATATGGCATAGGGGAAGCTCTTGATATTGATGCCCTTAAAGATGTGGCAGTCAAAGAATATAAGGTTCCCTTATGTAAAACAAGAGATTACTGGTGTGATGAGGATGCCGTTGGAGAAATTAAATCCGATATAGAAAAGGAAGGACTGGATGGTTTGGTAATTGCCGGGACTTCTCCCAGGGTGCACAGAGATATATTCTCCTTTGAAGGCATTTATGTAGAAAGGGTTAATTTGCGGGAGCAGGTTATCTGGTGCCATCCTGCAGGTGATGAAGATACACAGATGTTGGCGGAAGATAACCTTAGAATGGGTATTGCAAGGGCAAAGAAGTCAAGTTTTAAACCCCTTTTTCCCGAAACGTTGGATGAGGATATTGATAAAACAATCCTGGTTGTGGGAGGGGGAATAACGGGTATAACCGCAGCACAAGGTGCGGCAGATGCTGGTTATAAGGTTGTTCTGGTTGAAAAGGAAAAGGAACTGGGCGGATGGGCTGCAAAGATGTATAAATATTATCCTGTTACTTCTCCTTATACGGAATTGGAAGGGCCGGATATCGAAAGTAAAATTGAAGCGGTTAAAAATAACGACAGGATAAAAATTTATACCGGTTCTAGAATTTTTAAACTGCAGGGTGCTCCGGGTTTGTTTGATGCCTATATAATGCCGGACGGGGATTGGGAAAATAAACCGTCATATCTGGTTTACGAAGCAAAAAAAGCTGCATTGGCCTCAGCTGAGGGTAAAGAAGATAAAAAAGAGGAGGAAAAGCCACCAGAAACCGAAGCACCAAAAGAGGAAGAAATACCCGCTGATGCCTTTAAGGAAAGGGTGGGGGCAGCTGTCCTTGCTACGGGATGGAGACCTGATGACCCAAATAAGTTAGAGTTTTTAGGAGGCGGAAAATTTAAAGACGTCATTACCAATATTCAAATGGAAGAAATGGCTAAAAATGGAGCGATAAAAAGACCTTCAGACGGAAAAGAGGTTAACAGCGTTGTGTTTTTGCAGTCATTACGGGAAAATGAAGAAAATCCCCTGATTTACTGTTCAAGTGTCTGTGATATGGTAACCTTAAAACAGGCCCGGTATTTAAGAGAGAAGAATCCTGATGCAAAGGCATATATTCTGTATAAAAACCTGCGGGCACCGGGTCAATTTGAATTATTCTATAAAAAGACCCAGGAGGATGAGAATATTTTCTTTAGCAAGGGCAATGTTTATGGCGTGGAAGAAGAAGGGGGAGGTCTTGTTGTAAAGGTTAAAGATTCTCTTTTAGGTGAGGACATAAAGATAAAGACGGATATGGTAGTTTTAGGAATGGGAATGGTTCCAGTAACTCTTGACTCATCTGTATTAAATCTCGATTATCGGCAAAATGCAGCGGTTCCCACCAATAAATTTGGTTATCCGGATTCCCACTTCGTATGTTTTCCTTATGAGACCCAGAGGACGGGCATCTATTCAGCAGGCTGCATACGTCAGGCTATGGATCATGCATCATGTATAGAAGACGGTCTTGGAGCTACTCTAAAGGCAATTCAATGTGTCGAACTAACTTCCCAGGGGAAGGCAGTCTCACCAAGGGCGGGTGATACAACTTATCCTGAGTTTTTTATGCAGCGATGCACTCAGTGTAAACGGTGTACTGAAGAATGTCCCTTCGGGGCAATAAACGAAGACGAGAAAGCAAATCCATTGCCCAATCAAACCCGCTGCAGAAGATGCGGTATATGCCTGGGAGCATGTCCGGAACGAATTATCTCTTTTGGCGATTATTCTATTGAGGTAATTGGTTCTATGATAAAGGCCATTAATGTCCCGGATGAATTTGAAGAAAAGCCGAGAATTTTATTATTTATTTGCGAAAATGATGCATATCCTGCCCTTGATATGACCGGCTTTCATAGAATGCAATATAATGCCTGGATAAGGGTAATTCCCATGAGGTGTTTGGGCTCAATGCATCTCGTATGGATTGCCGATGCCCTTGCAAATGGGTTTGACGGGATGTTTTTAATGGGTTGTGAAAAAGGGGATGATTATCAATGCCATTTTGTAAAGGGAAGCGAGCTGGCAGGAATCAGAATGGAAAAAATAAAAGAGACCCTGGATCGACTCATGCTGGAAAGTGAACGTATTCGCGTAGAAACAGTATCTATAGCGGATTATAATAAAATACCTGAGATGTTGGATGAATTTGCCGAAAAAATAGAGGAACTTGGACCGAATCCTTACAAGGTTTAAGATGTAAGGGTGTAAAATTAACAAAAAGGTTTAGAGAGGGTAAAGGGAGAAAATTATGAAGCAAGAAAATTATATTGAACCTGATTCTAAATTTATAAAAAATATTATTAATCGAGGGGGCGGCACTTTAAAAAAGTGTTTCCAATGTGCCACCTGTTCTGTTATGTGCAAGCTTTCACCGGATTATAAGCCATTCCCCAGAAAAGAGATGATCTGGAGTCAATGGGGACTGAAGGATAGATTAATCCAGGATCCTGATGTGTGGCTCTGTCATCAATGTAACGACTGCTCTGTTAATTGTCCACGGGGAGCGGCCCCGGGGGACGTTCTTGACGCGGTAAGGAGATCTATAATAGAATATTTTTCCCTTCCAAAATTTTTAGGAAAGATGGTTGGAGAGCCTAAGTTTTTACCTGTTATATTGACAATTCCCGTCCTCCTTGTTCTCCTTCTAATTTCCTTATCGTCACAGAATGGTCATGGGTTCAATATTGATTTAAATGGAGAAATACTTTTTAGAAATTTTATTCTGTACAACTGCATTGATATCGCAGCGGTTATACTTACTTTATTCATTGTTATATGTTATGGCACCGGGCTTTTTCGTTTCTGGAAGGAGCTTAATAAGAACCCTTTACCACCGGGAGCGACAGGGGTAGGCATTGTAAGCGGTGTTATAAAGACAGTAGTGGAGCTATTGACCCATAATAAATTTAAAGAATGTGAGGCAAATTCTTTAAGGTACTGGGCACATCTTTTTATATGGTATGGCTTTCTTCTTTTATTTGTAGCAACCACTATTGTTTTTTTGGGGATTCAGTTAACCCATCTGAAACATGACCTGAATTTGATGCCTCCCTGGGGTATTATTAGTCCGATTAAAATTTTTGGTAACCTGGGAGCAATTGCATTGCTTGTCGGCCTGATTCTTGTCATTTATAATCGCCTGACAAACGAAGAGAATGCAGGAAAGGCAACATATTTCGACTGGTCTTTTATAATTTTGCTTCTTGTCGTTACAATAACGGGAATATTAACGGAAATAATCAGAATGGCAAGCCTGGCCCTTCTGGCTTATATCATGTATACTTTACACTTAGTATTTGTTTTTGCACTGTTACTTTATATGCCGTACTCTAAATTCGCTCACTTTTTATATCGATTTTTAGCCCTGGTTCATGCTAAGGTTTCCGGTCGTTCAATATAATAAAAAAGGGACAAAGCATTATGGTGATAATTAGAAGTACTTAATTCTTCTTTTAAAAAGCACCTTAAGTAAATAAAAAAAAGGATTTTTATATCAGAAAAAATTTACTATTTAAAACCCCATAAGTTCAAGCCCCTTCCTTTTAAATAAAATGAAAAGACATTTACCCCGCCTTATTATTGCTGGTCTTAGAGGTAGTTCCGGAAAAACAATGATATCCATTGGATTAATAGCAGCTTTATCTGATAAAGGAATAAAAATTGCCCCTTTTAAAAAAGGCCCTGATTATATCGATTCCGGTTGGCTTGCAAAGGCAGCGGGCAAAGAATGTTACAATCTTGATGTTTACCTAATAGGTGAAAAAAATACTTCTTTGTCATTTAGCCGGAATTCAGAAGGTATGGATCTGGCATTTATTGAAGGCAACAGAGGACTTTTTGACGGATTTGAAAGGACGGGTAAATATAGTACTGCAGAGCTTTCAAAGCTTCTGTCTGCCCCGGTGGTTCTGGTTGTAGATTGTACAAAAGCCACCCGAACAGTCGCTGCTTTGATTTTAGGCTGTCAAAGTCTTGATAAAAAATTGTCCATAAGAGGCGTTATCTTAAATCAAATTGCAAATTCACGCCATGAAAAAATTATCAGGGAAGTAATAGAATCTGAATGTCGTATCCCGGTTTTAGGCGCTATTAGAAAACTCAAGGATTTTGATTTTCCGATGCGTCATTTAGGGTTGGTTCCTCATCATGAACATTCCCATCCTCAAGAAATTATCGGGTATTTATCGGGAATAATTAATGATTCTATTGATCTGGACAAGTTTTTGAAAATAGCCCGTTCTGCTCCATATTACTATCTTACAGATGAACTCTTATATCAGGAAAAAAAACCGGGAAGCGCATTACAACCCACAATTGGTGTCATAATGGATACTGCCTTTCAATTCTATTATCCTGAAAATATAAATTTTTTAAAGAACTTTGGAGCAAAAATCGTAATAATTTCAGCCCTTGAACATAAGTCGCTGCCGTCTCTTGATGCCC
>JAXHUS010000066.1:0-2084 GCA_034189305.1 Thermodesulfobacteriota bacterium
ATTCGGTCATCCAGAATCATTTGATAGGCATCAATAATGGATATGGGCTCGGAAATTTTCCTTTTTTTTATTTCTTCTTTTATCCTTTCCAGCTGTTGCTTGGATTCCATTATAGCATTCCTGAAACGGTCAATTTCATATTCTACTTCAGCTTTGGTATAAAGAGAATAAGGCCTGACTTCTACTTTTGTATCGTCCAGTAAAAATACCTTACTAAAGACAATCCCGGGAGATACCCCAATCCCCTGTAAAAATTTTACTTCTTTATCCGTGCCTTCCAATGTATTCCTTTCTATTCTGTTTTCTTTCCGGCTACAAGTAGAGTAATTTCACCCCTAATTTTTCTACTTTCTAATTTTTGAATAATTTTACTAATCTTCTCTCTGATAAACTCCTCATAAATCTTGGTTATTTCCCTTGCCAGAACGGCATCCCTGTCACCCCACAGATTAAGTATCTCATTAAGTGTTCTAAGGATTCTATAAGGAGATTCAAAAAAGAGAAATGTGCCTTTCTCGTTTTTCAATTTTTCAAGATAAGTTCTTCTTTTAATTTTTTTTCGCGGCAAAAAACCCTCAAAAATAAAGCGGTCCGTTGGAAGTCCGGAAACACTTAAAGCAGCAATTAAAGAAGATGTGCCGGGGATTGGTATAATAGGGATATTATGCTCCAGTGCAACCTTTATTAAAAAATATCCCGGATCAGAAATTCCCGGAGTACCGGCATCAGAAACTAAAGCCAGGTCCTTTCCTTTAAGAAGGTTTTCTATCAATTGTGGTGTCCTTTTATACTTATTATATTCATAATAGCTAACAAGCGGGGTATTTACATTGTAATGGTTGAAAAGAATCTTAGAATGGCGGGTGTCTTCAGACGCAACTATATTTACTTCTTTTAATATCCGAACAGCCCGATAAGTAATATCCTCTAAATTCCCAATAGGAGTTGCTACAATGTATAGTTTTCCCCTTTCCTCCGGGTAAATATGGTTTTTCATTATCTAATCAATATTATATAAACGTTAAACTTTAATTAAATAATAGATTTTTTCATCAACTTTTTTAATTCAACAATCAATTCATTAACTTCCTCATTATCTCCAACAGTTATCCTGATACAATCATAAAGCCTCGATGTATTAAAATATCGAACAAATATTTTCTTTTCTTTTAATTTTTCATAAATATTTTTTAGACTCTTGCCAGGCATTCTTGCCAGCACAAAATTAGCCTGGGAAGAATAAACAACAAACCCTTCATTCATTAAAAAACTGGTTAAACGATTTCTTGTGTCTATTATTTGTTTACGATTTTTTTTCATCCATGATATATCGTTTAGTGCTGCAATTCCGGCTCTAATACTTACTCTGTTTAAATTATAAGAATCCTTGACTTTAAGTAGTTGCTCTATCAGAGGCTTTTGTGCCATAGCAAATCCTATGCGCATGCCTGCAAGAGAGAACGATTTCGACATAGACCTTAATATAATAACATTTTCATGTTTTTTTAGCAGTCTTAACCCGTTATCCTCAGCAAAATCCACATATGCTTCATCTAATACAAGAATACCTTTTAATTTTTTAGCAAAATCAGAAACTTTATCAATTTCACAAAATACACCTGAAGGTGAATGCGGGTTACATAAAAATGTAAGTCGCGTATCTTGAGGAAAACCGGATTCCGGAAGCCTAAAGTCTTCTTGATATTGAAAATCTATAATGTTTCCATCTTGAATATTTACCAGAGTTTTATAAAGGGTATAAGTGGGAGTAAAAATAAGTACTCGATCCCCTGGTCCAACTATAGAACGTGTAATAATTGAAAGAATTTCATCACAACCATTACCTGCTATTATCCGGTCCGGGTCGATATTAAAAACCTCCGATGCTTTAACAAGAAGAGAATCAGCAAGGGATGGCGGGTATCTCCTGATTAAGTTATTTGTCTCCTGTTTTATAGCTTCTATGACTTCCGGCGAAGGCGGGTAAGGATTCTCATTTGTGTTAATTTAATGAAATCCGTACCTTCAGGTTGTTCACCAGGAACATAGCCTTCTAATTCTAATATATTTTTTCTAAAATAATT
>JAXHUS010000067.1:0-6862 GCA_034189305.1 Thermodesulfobacteriota bacterium
TATTTTAGCGGTGCTGCCTGCTGCCGGAACAACAGCCTTCCTGAGCGCGCTCTTCCTTGATTTTGTTGCCATAATTAAATACTTTCCTGAAAAGGCAACTTCTTTTTCACCCTTTCCAGCAACTACCTTAATGCTTTTATCCTCAAGCTCGAATCCCTTAAAAGGACAATTATCTATAATTTTTGGGCCGGTCTGATTTACAAGCCAGTTATCAAAGCTATTTCTCCAGATACTTAAAAATCTCTTGAAAAAGCTTTATCTTTTTTAGGCCACTGCCGATACCATTGGAAAAAGCCTTCATTTTCTCTATATCCTTTTACATTAGATTCATTTAATATTTTAGGCTTACAATATAATTCTTCCGGGGGAAGCTTTCCAAAATATTTTTTTAAAAGCTCCTGGGCCTCACCAAAAAGAATTCCTGAACAACACTTATATCTGGGAAGACTTTCCTTTTCCAGAATCAGTGCCCTGAGCCCTTTTTCCGTAAGAGATTTTGCTGTAGAAGCTCCTGAAGGCCCCGATCCTATTATTATAACATCATAGTTATCTTCCATCTGTTTTTTACCTCCATACTATTAAATAAATAGATAGAAATTATAATGGCTATCTTATTTTTATTTTAGAAGGTTCTTAACCTTCAGCCAAAAACGAAGTATATAAAACAGATATTAAAAGATTTGTAATTAATATCATATATTTTTTCCCATCTCAATGTCTACAGGCCTTCCACCAAAATAAGCCGGGGTTTTCCACCATTTTGTTATACCCATGTCCTCAGCAATAACATTTGCGGCAATATAGCCAGCACCTCCGGAACAACCACCGCCAGGGTGAGAACTGGGTCCACTGCGATACAATCCCTTTATAGGCGTCTTTGCGGTAGGGTATCCGGGAAGACACCGAAAAACTCCCATTTGATCAGGGGTATAGGCTCCGGAAGACATGCTTCCCTGGTACATGGACGGATTTCTTCTCTCAATATCTATAGGAGTATCATAATAGCGGCCCAAAATTTTATCCGATGTTATATTTGGAGCAAATTTTTGAAAAAATTGCACCATTTTATCCCCATATTCTTCTTTTAATTCATCCCACTTTTCCGGACCTTCTTTAAGCATATAGCCGGCAAACTGGCTGCCTAGAAATGTATGTTTCCCAGGCGGGGCATAACTGGGATCAAATACTGAAGGAACAGCTGTAATATAACCCAAATCCTTTGGAGGAACGCCCCGTTTGATATCAAGGATCTGACTGGTAAGCTGCTCCATTGTCTCTACTCCTATACCAAAAACATAACATGTCCTTGCAAAATCAGGATTTTTTGCTATCCACTTTGGAGCCTCATCAAGGGCTAGATGGATTGTAAAAAGGGTACCTTCCTCCCTTTTCCAGCGTTTACTCACCTTTATTACATCATCGGTTAATATATCCTGATCAATCATTTCTCCAAAAGTTAATCGAGGATTTAGATTTGTAACTACAGTATCTGCATACACCTTACTACCGTCTTCTACTTCAACCCCTTTCACTTCATTCTTTTCTACAATGAATTTCTTGACTTTACAATTTAGGCGAACCTCTCCTCCATAGGCTTCTAACGCCCGTACAATAGCATCGGAAAGGGATTGGGAGCCACCAACGGAACAGCCACTTCCAGTAAGAATCCACTCTACAGTCATAGCCATAAATATTGCTCCTCCACCTATGGTGATGTGATCCATACCGGATTGGCCGCCCATAAAGCAGAAAAATGTCTTTACCCTGTCATGCTCAAAATATTCATCTACAATATCCTCCATGGTTACCATTTGTGTTCTTATAACCTCCCTGCCATAAGGGGTATCCTCAAGTAGACTGTACTGTTTGGAAAAAGGAAGAGGAGGATTGAATAAAAAACCTACATATATGTCTTTAAAATTCTTGTAAAAATTATATAATTCCCGATATGCCTTTTCATCCTTTTTAGAAAACCTGCCAATCTCTTTACATGTCCTGTCAAAATCACCTGCATACCCTATCATACTTTCACCATCCTCAAAAAGAAGAGCGTATCCACTGGGGGGAAAAATGTATTTGGACCCGTATTTTTGAAGTTCAAGATCACTGTAAACAGGCCCCATAAATATCCATGTATGCTGGTAAGAATGCATATTATGTCTGAACCCTGGAAGAGTAACTTCCTCGGTAATAACACCTCCACCATATATATGCCTTGCTTCAAGAACTATAACTTTTTTGCCTGCCCTGGCCAGGTATGCCCCACATGTAAGACCGTTATGTCCTCCCCCTACAATAATCACATCATATTTATTATCTGCCATTTAAGAACCTCCTTCGACTTTAACATAATTAAATATCATTCCTTAGTAAAAATAACCTTTAATGCCCCAACCCGGTCCCTTAACTGCCGCATATTCCCCAGGGACATTCCTTCATCACCTTTCCTGCAGCTCGCAAGAAGATCTGCCACAAGTTTCTCTACATCAGCTTTTAACCTTTTTTGCTGCGCTTCGGTTTTTAATAAAGGTTCCAGTTCAATCATATCACCATGTACCGAGTTTATTCCGGCAATCACTCCTTTACTTATATTATTTTTTTTAGCCAATCTTTCAGCCTCTTCCAGGTCATCAACATAGGCTACAATATTATACTGACTTCCCGTTTCTTCCATTTTTCTCTCCTTTTAATCAGGGTTAATAAATTTTTAAATTAAATAACATTAAATAATAAATACAAATTTAAAAAAAACATGGAATATATATTTAATATCCTCTTAATATATATTTTCCTGTTAAGAAAAATTGAAAACGCTTTTTAGTTTAAGGTCTTTTCCCCAAGAATCTCCGCCAGATCTGTTGATTGAGAACCCTTTCTTCTTCCTCTTTTCTTCTTATTTGATAATCCTCATTTATTATTTCTGCAGGTTCTATCATCCATACCCCTGCAGGATCAGCCTGAGGCAAAACGCTCCAAACTTTATCAATAAACTTGCTAAAGATTGGGCCATAATTCACAAATCTAACTGCTTTTCCCTTAATCTGATAAGAAAGGTTATTCTTTGAATTATAAAGGGCAATCGAAACCAATTTCCCAGCCCAGTGATTTCGCAAAATATTCCTCTGACTATTACATGTCTCCAAAAGCTCCATATATGCAATTGTGTTTTCATCCAAAGCTGTCAGAGAGCTCTTAAAAACCGTATGGGGTAAACCCTGTTCATCTGTAGTTGTCAAGGTTTTTATAGTATCCGGGTCTTTCAATAATTCCATCATCTCCTTGCTCAATTTAGCCATTAGTACCTCCTTTTTTTATATTTTTATAAAATCCTGGCATAATCTGGGTAACAGGCAAAAGGCTGTTCCTGCAAAACATTGGCATAAACTCCTCCTTTTCCTTCTTTAAAGCCACCATACTCTTGATATAAACGATATCTACCTAAATCCAGTTTTACAAAAAATTCCAGGGGAGGAGGCATGGCGCCAATCTTATAAAAGTACGAGCCCGGCTCAACCTGCCAGTTAGTTCCTGTAATTACTATACCCTTGCTGATAAAAAATTTGTAACCTTCAAGGGCTGAATTTACCGCTTCATCCACATCTTCAAATCCATAAGGAGGAGGTGCCATCTCTGCTCCAGGAACACAAGCAGCACATACATTTCCCCTTCCATAAATATCTACAGCTGCTGCTGTTCTTTCGATCCAGAGATTATGTCCAACATATTTTTCTTTACCTGGACACTGTAGTTTGAATTTCTCATTATCCCATATCTCAAAATATAAGCCCACTGCATCCAGACCAGCTTCTTCTTTTAGTCTAATCATCTGTTTTTCATCAAGGGCAGCAATAATTGTGAGTACAGGAAAATGACTGTCCGCAATATCTTTTGCGGCCTGCTTTATTGTTTTCACCAGGTCTATAGTAAAGGCCATTTCATTCTCAAAATTATTTCGAGGATCCGAGCCGCCTGTGATAAAACATTGTTTCCACCTTCCCTTTTCCTTTAATGCCTCATAAACAACATCATAACAATCATCCAATTTAATTCTGGTCCAATATTCCCTTCCCATTTTCATCTGAAGTTTTGTATTATAATCTAAATCACAGAATTTGCATTGAAGACCTTCGTTCCAGTAATGGCAGTGGACAGAAGGGCAAAAGTAAAGAAGATGCGGAGCACCATTTGTACATATTACCTGCATTAATTTACCACTTCTTGTCCTTTTGTCATAATAGTCTGGCCTTTTAATATAGTGAACTTCAGCCAACGGTTCGTCATCAGATAAAACCCAGAATTTATCGTCAATAAGATCAACAGTATACGGATCCTTTTCAGGAGGACTCAATATATTACTGACAAGGGTTCCATCATTTAAAATGAAAAGGGTTGGGATATTAAACTCTTCTACATGGTCCATACCATGCCACTGGAAAAGCCTGAAAGGGAAGTGTTCATAATAGTTATCCTGGAGTCTTTCCAAAGCCTGCTTGGTATATGTAACTCCTCTTCTTAATACGTCTGCTTTTAAGATGAAATTCCGCGGTGCTTCGGGATATTTATCCATAATCATTTCAAGTTCTTCTTTTCTTCCCATCTCCCCATATTTAATATTTTTTGCTCGCCTTTCAGCCAATCCAAGCTCTTCTAAAACTTTATACTTTTTTTTCATACGTTCCCTCCTTTGATTTACAGCTATTTTCAAAAAATAGAGTTGTGAATTTAAAAAGTCCCCAATATCTTTTTTGCGTCTTTTATTTTTCCTAATACCTCCGAAATTTCCAGAATATCTATTTCTTTGGGTAGTTTTTCCCTTATCCCCATGTGCACAGACCAAATTGTACAGGTAAACATCTTAACTCCTGTCTTGTCTGCTTTTTCTATCAATCCAATGAGGTCTTCCGGAAAATCGAACTTTTTTTTAAGTTCTTCTATTTTATTCAAATATGGCTCAAGAAGTGGGGATATTCTATAGTTCTTATTGACCAGAGCTACTGCTGCTTCCTGGGTAAACATTACCTCCACGTTCATTCCAGATTCTTTCCCAAAAATAGCTAAGGACAAATTTGCCAAATATGAGTGTAAAAGTGCATCTCTACAAATTATTAATAAATCGATCATATACTGCCCCTTTTTGTTTGGTACGTTTAAAGTCCCTATTCTTCAATGCATTTTAATGCCTCATAATCACAGGCTACTTCACATGCTCTACACTCGGTACAAGCATCCATATTAACCACATGAGATTTTTCGTCTTTAAGTTCCAATACTTCATTTGGGCAGATTTGAACACAATATCCTTCACCAATACACTTTTCCAAATCTATCTCGATTTTCATTTTTCTTTACCTCATATTATAAATTACTCTCTTTTAAGCCATTCATATTATTTCTTAAAGAATTCTGTGATAATCAGGGTAGCAGCAAAGTGGTTGATCCTGTAATTGGTTTGCATAAATACCCCCCTTTCCTTCTTTAAATCCTCCATGTTCTTTATAGATAAGATAGCGTCCCAAATCAATTTTAACGTAAAATTCAAGGGGTGGAGGCATTGCTCCCATCTTATAAAATTCCGACCCTGGTCCTATCTGCCAGTAACTCCCTGTCATTACGGCACCACGACTGATAAAAAATTTATACCCCTCGAGGACCGAATTTGCCGCCTCATCTACATCTTCAAATCCATAGGGGAGTGGAGCCAATTCTATTCCCGGAACCCATCCAACGCTTATATTTCCCCTGCCAAAAATTTCTATGGCATTTAATGTCCTTTCAATACATTTATCATACCCAACATACTTCTCTTTCCCCGGACAGATTAGTCTAAAACGTTCTTTATCCCAGATCTCCAGATAGAGCCCCGCTCCATCTAATCCGGCATCCTTCAATCTTTGAAGCTGCTCTGGTTCATAGTGGGATATTATCGCATTAATGGGAAAATGACTGTTACCTGCATCTTTGGCTGCCTGTTTCATTTCTGCAATCAGCTCTAAAAGAAAATCAACCTCATTATTAAAATTATTTCTTGGATCGGATCCTCCGGTCATAAAACACTGTTTCCATCTCCCCTTTTCCTGCAAAATTTCATAAACAATATCATAATAATCTCCAAGGGTGGGTCGTGTGTAGTATTCCCTTCCCATCTTCATCTGAAGCTTGGTATTATAATCCATATCACAGAATTTGCACTGGAGTCCTTCGTTCCAATAATGGCAGTGCCCCGATGGACAAAAATAGAAAAAATGAGGTGCCCCACTGGCGCATAGGGCTTGCATTAATCTTCCGCTTTTTGTTCTCTTATCATGGTATTGTGGTCTTTGCAGGAAGTTAATCTCTGCTATTTGTTTGCCATCGGACATAACCCAGAACTTTTTATCTATAAAATCAACAGTATAAGGATCTTTTTCCGGGGGGCTTAATATATTAATAACCAGACTGCCGTCATTAAGTAAAAAAGTTATGGGTATCTTAAAATCCTCAACATGATCCTTCCCATGGAATTGGAATACGCGATATGGGTTATGTTCATAATATGGATCCTGCAATACTTCCAGCGCTTTCCTTGTAAAGGATACGCCGGTTCTGCAAAGGCTTGCCTTTAATACTATGTTTCTGGGAACTTCAGGATACTTATCGCAGACCATTTCAAATTCTTCATCCCTTCCCATCTCTCCATATTTTATGTTTTTTGCCTTTCTTTCAGCCAATCCAAGTTCTTCTAATACTTCAAATCGTTTACTCATCGTTTACCTCTATAAATTTTATAAATATTAAAGAAAATGAAAAATTGAAATCAGGATTACAATCTTATCTTTTGCTCAAATTCCAAATTACATTTTAATTTATAGATATAATAAGTTAT
>JAXHUS010000068.1:0-5102 GCA_034189305.1 Thermodesulfobacteriota bacterium
TATACATAACTACTTTATAATATAAAATATATTTCCTTCAATTAAAAATTGATTATTATGTAATAATATACATGACTACTTATTTTAATTCGAATATTGCTTAACTCCCTGTTTTTAAAATATTTTCCCATGTATTATAAGGGTGAACATCCGTTATAACAAGAATATTCGGGGGGAGAGCGGGACGCTGGTAAGAAAATAAATTGATGCTAACATTTACATTACACCATGTTCCTCGTTAGCAAAAGGGTTTCTTATTTTATTACCAGCGTCCCGCTCTCTCTCGCTCTCTACGTGGAGATGGCCTGGGGGGATTCAGCTTAAGATTTATCCATCGTCTGGGAAGGATGGTATTTTGCATGGATTTTCTTAAGATCATTTATGGTGACATGGGTATAGACCTGGGTGGATTCTAAAGACTCATGCCCCAGCATCTCCTGAAGATGCCTTACTGGAGCCCCGTTTTTAAGCATATGGGTTGCACAGGTATGAGACGGAAGGTATGGGTGTTAATATTCTTTTTAATATTGACAAGATGATCGCATCTTTTTACCACTACCCATATTCCATTGGCATCCACCTTTTGACCCCACCGGTTGAGGATAAGATAATTATTGTGGACAGCATTTTTTGGCGGGGGCTTTGCTATATTCTTTGCAATGGGCATGACAAAAAGTGGTGTAGGATAATTAAACCAGCATTATGTTAGATGTTGTATCCTGCCATGACGGCAAGGCGGTTTGCATTTAAAATTGTCGCTGTCCCTTTTTTCTTACTACATTACCCCGGCGGTTACATGGGAGAAACAATTTTCTGACTATAGTGGGCTGGGTTGTGTATTATTAAAAAATTATAGCAGATTAGAATGTAATGTCAAAATATGTCTTCTATTTCTCCGGGCAGCCCCTCTATTTTCATCCTATAAGGTACTATTCTCATTCAGAATCCCATTGATTGAAGCATACGGTACCATTAATACAACCCTTAAGAATACCCCTGACGGTTCTGCTTGATGCATAAGCTATAAGGTCACCTTTACTCGTAACATAGATATTTGCGCCATATCTCATTGAGATACTGGAAAAAACTGGCCCTATCCCCCGACAAAGCGTAGCATTAAAATCTTTCGTAGCTATCCATTGAAAATCAAGCTGGTCGTCGGCTCCACGCACTAATTTGTATAGTTTTGTTATGCTGTCTTCCCCCGCTATTGGGCATATCCCTTTGCCACCCAGGCCTATCAGATAGATGTCTCCTGTATCACATTTGCTAAAAAAGTTTAGGCTCTGGAATTCATCCCATTTATCACTAACATATTCGCTGGTATCCTTAGACCAGTACTGAATATATTCCCAGTTGCTACTGGCAATGTCAGTTCCACTACTGATGTAGAACCACCCATCTTCAGAGTTATTGAATCCTCCAACAAATAATAAGTATCGTCCATCTTCAAGCTTTGTGATAGCTACCGCGCTACTTTTCGTATGTTCTTGTTTTTCCTCCCCTCTCGATCCATCAAGGACGAGTTTATTTATCTCTTTTACATTCCAAGGATCTACAATATCGTAGAAACGCACTTGTGCATCAGGACGCTCTGATTCTGGTTTGCCTGCATTCTCGTATGATACAGCCAGAATACTTCCCACTGCCTGCATTCCACCGGCATGGTTGAGTCCCCCATCAAAGCAGTTATAGTAAGTCATAAGTTCTCCGTCCCACAGTGAGAAGGGGCGGTCCGTATACCATGTATCCCCGGTGCCAGTCAAGTTATCCATATGGATAAAGTATAAGCCGGTGTCGTCAATTTTATCCTCATACATCTTGTCCCCTGATGCTCCGCTCCTTGAAAGAACTATCCAGCTCTCATCATTATAATCAGTCTCGCCCTCGCTATTGATTTGAAATGACACTCTGACCATGGATTGAATATGGGAATCTCCTATATATTTATTATCGGGAACAACATCATCCTGCGGAGGGAATGGGTCATCCGTAGGGACATGTGCGGAGAACGCCATCCTTCTCCCATCATTAAGCCTTTCAAATGCTGAATTAATATCGTTAACACATCGCTGGCAATCCGAACTGCCATACGCGCATGAAACATCACCTTTTAACTCAAAGGAGGGCGTATCCCCTGCCAACTCAAAGGAGTAGATATGATTTTGTGGCATAGCATATGCGAATGGTGTCAGAAAGGCATTTTTCAATTGACTGCCAAAAAAGGCCTGGTGATGCATTTCATTTTCAGGAATTATGTCGGATACACCAAAACTATTAACCTGAGATGTAATTTCTACAATATGCCCGTCTTCTGTATTCATCATAAAATCAGTCCATACAAAGAATGCAGTAAATATGATGAGAATGCATATCATGCATGGAACCAATCTTTTAAAACTAATTTTTTTAACTGACGCTGCATGACTCATGGCAAACCTCCTTTTTTTGCAGATTAAATTGTTATTTCTTGATATTGAAATTTAAGTGAAAATAAAAACAATAATAGCATATAAGGGTATAATGTCAAGAATACGTTTTTTAATTTTCCGGGCAGACCATTTTTTCTTTTTCCCAAAGATAGAAACATTCCCTTTTCCATATTAGTCATTTTTATTTGTGAAATTGTAGATTTCTCTTCTGTAAATTGATAAAAAATTTTATAATAAAAACGTTTGCTATAAAATTTACTTTCCTTTCACGGTGATGACACAGGGAAAAATGAACGGTTATACTTATCAAAATATAGCGGCAATGGATGGAGGTAAAAGATGAATGCCTCTATAGACTGGGCTCTGGCCGAAATGAAGGCAGGGGAATTACTGGGAGAATATATTAGAATCAATACGGTTAATCCACCGGGAAACGAGACTGCCGGAGTAAATTTTCTAAGATACCATCTTTTACAATATGGTTTTAAATCACAAATTTTTGAAGCAGAGGAAGGAAGGGGAAATTTAATTTCTGTATGGAAAGGGAAGGGAACAAAACCTCCCTTGCTTTTACTGAATCATATAGATGTAGTTCCTGTAGAAGAAGAAAAATGGGACAATCCTCCCTTTTGCGGTAAAGACATAAACGGGACAATCTGGGGTCGCGGGAGTTTAGATTGTAAATCCCTTGGAATCACACAGCTTACAGTTCTTTCCCTCTTAAAAGAGTCCGGCTTTATTCCTGATAGAGACATTATCTTTGCCTCAACGGCTGATGAGGAAGCGGGAAGTTCTAAAGGTATCGGCTGGTTGATTGAAAATCACTTTGATATTTTGTCGGCGGGTTTTGTAATTAATGAAGGCGGTGGATGCGGTGTAACACTTAATGGCAAAAATCTGTATATGTGTCAGATAGGAGAGAAAGGGGTCTTATGGATTAAAATTATATTTTTTGGAGAAGCAGGCCATGCTTCTATCCCCGTTGAAAAAAATTGTATTACAGAAATGAGTAAAACACTTGCTGCAATTGATGGTTACAGTCCTCCTTTAAAAAAGACGGAAATAACACTAAAGTTTATAGAAAGTCTAAAAACCGCGGACAATCTAAAAGGATCCATAGACAAAATCCTTATCCCGGAAACTCATAAATCCGGTCTTGAAGAGATAAAAGATAATGGCCTTCGAAATATTATAAAGGCGATGTTACACAATACTTTTGTTCCTACGGTAGTTGCCGGAGGAGAAAAAACCAATGTAATTCCTGGTGAGTGTTCATGTGAAGTAGATTGCCGTATAGTTCCGGGAGATACCCCCAAACAGATTATAAAGGAATTAAGGGATCTAATTCCAAAAAGGTGCGATTATAAAATTGAAATTATTACCGAGTCAGACCCAACCTTTTCATCAACGGACACCGAACTATACAAATTAATGGAAAAAAGTCTTTTAAAACATGACCCAAAAGCCGAGATGGTTCCAACTATTTCTTCCGGCGCGACAGATTCACGGTTCTTCAGGCAAAAAGGGGCGCATGCTTATGGTTTTTTCCCCATCCAGGTCGGAACATCTATGAATGACTATATACAGGGTATCCACGGACATAATGAAAGGATATCCTTTTCCAATCTTTCTTTTGCAATCAGGGTTCTTTTCGATACTGTCAGGGAATTTTGTGTTTAATAATATTTTAAATTATAATGTTTTTTGATAAAATTTTTATATGTGGGGATGTAGCTCAGCTGGGAGAGCACAGCGTTCGCAACGCTGGGGTCGAGGGTTCGAATCCCTTCATCTCCACCAATTTTTTACTGCCAGCATAATAAATTAATAAGTACAGTTGGAAGATCATCGCCCCTGGGGCTCTTACAGGGTTATTGCCGAGGAAAAGGATAACAAGGTCAAGAAGATAACAGTCTATCCTGGCAAACGCTTGAGCCTTCAAAGGCATCGTCATAGAGCTGAACACTGGTATATCCTTAAGGGTGAGGCCACTGTCGATCTGGATAACAAAAAATTCTTCCTAAAAACTTCAGATTCCATTGATATTCCCGTATTAAGTTTACATAGAATTGAAAATCCCTGCCGGGACAACCTTGAATTCATTGAAATTCAAACAGGGGATTATTTAGAGGAAGATGATATTGAAAGATTTGAGGATGATTTTGGAAGGGTCTAAAGATTGAAAATTTGTAATAATATCATAAAATGATGGGAAATGGGGTAACAGCAATAGACATTTTTGCGGGGGGAGGAGGCCTTTCTGAGGGATTCTGCAGAGCCGGTTTTGATATTATAAATCATATCGAACAGGACAGAAATGCAGTGGAAACGCTAAAAACAAGGGTAATGTTTTCCTATTTCAAAAAAGCTGGCCTGCTAAAGCAATATTATGGGTATCTTTATGGACAGGTCTCCAGTAGATGATTTAATCACCAGCCACAATCTGACAGATATTATTAATAGTAACGTCATTCATGATGAAATATCCGATCGAACGATTAATAATATTATTCAACGAATTAACCTCACAATGAAAATTAAAGGTATAAAAAAAATTGACGTATTGCTGGGTGGTCCCCCCTGTCAGGCCGTCTGTTTTTACGGTCGACTTGTTCAATATGTTCCTCAGCAAACTGACTTATCTCTTTACACGATACGTTCTTCAATATT
>JAXHUS010000069.1:0-2133 GCA_034189305.1 Thermodesulfobacteriota bacterium
GCTTTCTCAACAGTTTTGTTTCCGGCAGTTTTTGCTGTAATATCAAGGGCATCCAGAATTGGCACTCCACTTGAAACCATAGTGCCTAAAGTCCTTGTGAATTTAGCCACTGCTACCTTTCTTAAAAGGGGACCAAAGATTGGAGATTTTAAAATCAGGTCATCAAATATTATTGTTCCTTTATTAGTACCTTTTAAATATTTAAAGCCAAAAATAAAAGCTGTTATTCCACCTGCAAGATAAAGGAAATTGGCCCTCAGAGCTTCACTCAAATTTATAACAAATTGTGTTGGTGCGGGTAATGTGCCCCCGAAATCTTCAAACATTTTCTGAAATATGGGTATGACAAATATCAGTAAAACTGCAACTACTACAATAGCAACAACAAGAACAGTAATGGGATAAACCATGGCGGATTTAACTTTTCTCTTTAAAGCCATACTCTTTTCAATATAATTTGCAAGACGGTTTAAAATTACATCTAAAATTCCTCCGACTTCACCTGCTGCCACCAAATTTACGTATAATTCATCAAAATGCTTGGGATGCTTACCTAAAGCCTCTGCCATTGTTGAACCTGTTTCAATATCCTCTTTTACCTGAAAAAGAATTTTCTTTAAGGATGGGTTTTCATTCTGAGATGCAACAATATCCAGACCCTGTACTATTGGAACGCCTGCATCAATCATAGTGGAAAACTGCCTTGTAAAAATCACTATATCTTTTTCTTTTATCTTGGGTTGAAACAGGGCTATACCTTCAAGTAGATCCTTCGGTTTTAGTTTAATCTTTTTGGGAGTTATTCTCTGTCTGTGAAGATGATTTCTTACAAACTCATCATTGGGCGCCTCCATCTGACCTTTCTGGGTAGCTCCCTGTCTGTTTTTGCCTTCCCATATATATATTGGCATTTCTTTCCCTCCTTTTTTATAAGGTTATTTTCTTCTTATTCAATTGTCACCCTCAATATTTCTTCTACATTGGTCAATATATTTATAATTTTTTCTTGCACTATAATAATCAGAAATTTTAACTGAAGGAATTGGAAATGGTTTACCTAAAAGCAGTAATAAGGACTTTTCATCAGTAAAAGCATGCTTTAGAAGAATTGAGGTAAAATGCCTTACGGAAATCTTTTGTTTTTGAAAAGCCTTTTTCATTGATCCCTGATTATAATCTTTTTTCTTATGAAAAATTCGTTTAATCTGTTCCGTTATGAATATAGAATGTAAGTGAAGGAAACCCTTAGATTCTATGGCAATTCGTGTTACGTGTCAAGAAAAATATAAATGATGGTTCATGGGGGTCCATTGGCGTCATTCAGTAAAAAGCGAAATTCAGGATTTATTGATATTTGGAGGTTGTGGGGGAGGTCGGTTCATACCGCTATGCGCAAGAAATTCCATGGGCTAACTAATATTAAGTTGCATTCTCAAGATTCCTTTATCATTGTCAGAAGGGACGCCTTAGCTTATATAATTACACGCCAGGTTTCTTCGATTTTTATAAAGATAAGAATGAATACAATATATGTATAATGCCTTATCCCTATGGGCAACCGAATTTATGATTCTATTGTTGATTTTTTATTAAGGACTTTGCCTCTCTTCTAATAGAAGAGATATCAGCAGGCTGGACATTTCGCGGGATGAATAATTTCTGTCCAACATAAATATAATGAGGGTTTCGTATCTGGTCTCTATTGGCTTTATAAATAAGAAGCCAGAGCCATGGGTCGTCAAATATTTTTTTATCTTTTGCGATATTGATCAAGCAGTCTCCTTTTTTAACTTTATAAAAGACTGTGGGTTTCTTGTTACATATCTTTACTTTATCCTTTATCTTTACTTTGCTGGTTTTTTTTGAAGGCATACCACTTCTGCAAATCGTTACTATTTCAAATACTTTTTCCCGGGCTATCATATAATCTTCTCGGTCAAAAGCCTCGTAAGCACTGTTTAATTTTTCTCTCACTTGCTGAATTTTTGTAAATTCCTTTTTATTATGTTTTATAAAATGCTTGCAAATTTTTTCTGCAGCCACAATTTCACCAAAAACTCTGCTTTTTAAACTTGAGATATGCTCTACAGATAATTCCCTTGCCTTTTTTGCCAACCTAATCGTATTTTTTGC
>JAXHUS010000007.1:0-2249 GCA_034189305.1 Thermodesulfobacteriota bacterium
TCTCCCTAAAAAAGGAACAATTTTATATTCTGTAAATATAGGCTGGGGTTACTTTGAGTAGAGTTCAACCACTAGTTGTTCCTGGATAGGCATAATCAAATCCGTTCGCTGTGGATAGTTTAAAACTCTTCCTTGAAAGTTATTTTTATCCAGTTCCATCCAGGATGGAATTCCTCTTCTTTCAACAGTTTCTATCGCTTCCGTAATATTTGGTATTTTTCTACTCCTTTCTTTAAGTTCTATATTTTCTCCAATCTTAACCAGATAGGAAGGTAGGTCTATTTTTCTATTATTCACTAAGAAATGACCATGATTAACCAGTTGCCTTGCCTGATTACGTGTCTGTGCAAAGCCCAGTCTGTATATTATATTATCCAATCTTCTTTCTAACAGTATTAGTAAATTTTCTCCTGTTATTCCTCTCATCTGATCGGCTTTCTCAAAGTAACGCCGAAATTGCTTTTCTAAAACCCCATAAATTCTTTTTACTTTTTGTTTTTCTCTAAGCTGCAAACCATAGTCGGAGTATTTTGTTCTTCTTTTTCCATGGTGTCCCGGAGCATAACTTCTACGATCAAAAGAACACTTGTCGGAATAACATCGATCTCCTTTTAAAAATAATTTAGCATTCTCCCTACGACAGATTCGACATTGGGATTTTGTATACCTTGCCAAAATAACCTCCTTATTAGTTTTATTAGATCAGACCCTTCTTCTTTTAGGAGGTCTACATCCATTATGAGGAATTGGTGTTACATCACGGATTAAGCGAATACTAAAACCTTTAGCCTGTAAAGCCCTTAAAGCTGCCTCCCTACCTGCCCCAGGACCTTTAACATATACCTCAATATTTTTAACCCCATATTCCATAGCTTTATTGGCTATATCTTCAGCAGCCATCTGGGCAGCAAATGGTGTGCTCTTTCTTGATCCCTTAAAACCCTGGCTTCCTGCACTGGACCATGCAATTACATTCCCGTTTGGATCAGTAAAGGTTATAATAGTATTGTTAAAAGTTGACTGAATATGTGCAATAGCACTCTGAATATTTTTATGTTCTTTTTTCTTTTTAGTTCCTTTTTTCTGCATATATTATTTCCTCTTTTTACCTCCAATAGCCCGTCTTGGCCCTTTTCTTGTTCGGGCATTTGTGCATGTTCTCTGGCCTCGTGCCGGCAATGACCTTCTATGACGCAGACCTCGATACGTCCCAATATCCATAAGTCTCTTAATATTCACGGAAACTTCTCTGCGAAGATCACCTTCTACTTTATAATCTTTATCAATAATCTCCCTGATAGCAGAAATTTGAGATTCGCTCAATTCACCGGCTTTAATATTTAAATCAATTTTTGCAGCTTCCAGAATCTTTATAGAAGATGCCCTCCCTATTCCATAAATATATTTTAAGGCTATTTCAATTCTTTTATTCTTTGGTAAATCTACCCCTGAAATTCTAGCCACAGGTATAATTCTCCTTTAATCTATCCTTGCTTCTGTTTATGTTTTGGATTTTTACAGATTACCCTTATCGTTCCCTTTCGTTTCACTATTTTACAATTAACACAAATTCTTTTTACTGAAGATCTTACTTTCATTTGTAGTCCATCAAATTACAATTATTTTTCTCGATATGTAATTCTTCCACGGGTTAAATCATACGGTGAAAGTTCTACAACAACCTTATCGCCGGGTAATATTTTAATAAAATGCATCCTCATCTTTCCGGAAATATGGGCAAGTACCCTGTGACCATTCTCCAACTCAACCCTGAACATTGCATTAGGTAGTGCTTCAAATACTGTTCCTTTAACTTCTATAGCATCTTCTTTAGGCATATTACCTTCGAGACAGAGTATTCAGAATATTTTCAAAAATTTGATTGATCTCTCCCACCCCGTTAACTGAAGACAAAAGTTCTTTCTTTTCATAATAAGAAATTAAAGGAGAAGTCTGATCAGAATAAATTTTCAGTCGTGATTTCATCGTTTCTTCTTTATCATCATCTCTCTGATAAAGTTCTCCACCACAATCATCACATTTTCCTTCTATATCTGGCGGATCATAGTATATATTATAAGGTTTACCGCATTTTTTGCAACTCCTTCTTCCCGAAAGCCGCTTTAAAATAACTTCATCCGCCACATTAAGATTAATTACTCTGTTTAAGTTTTTCCCCATGTTCGATAAAGTTTTTTCCAATGCTTCACCCTGTTTTATTGTTCTTGGGAATCCATCCAGAATAAACC
>JAXHUS010000070.1:0-3340 GCA_034189305.1 Thermodesulfobacteriota bacterium
GAAAATTGTTTAATTACAGTTATTGGAGAGGTCGGGGATTTTTTGGGATATAAATCCGCAAGAGCTAAAATTGATCTGAAAGGAAATGCTAGAGATAAAGCAGCAATGGGTGTTAGAGGAGGGAAAGTTTCAATTGCAGGGAATGTGGCAGGAAGTGTGGGGGGAGATACATCCGATTCGTATATAGAAATAGGCAAGAATGTTGGAAGGGTAGCAAAAAATAGTAACAATGCAACCTTTATTATTCATGGAGATATTAACTGGAATATTGAAGGAAGTATTAGTAAAACTTTGATTAGGGTTGATGGTAGTGTGGGAACGTCTTTTAAGGAGGAGAGGGAATCTCCGGATATCTGTCCGGGTTTGACCCATAACAGTATAGTTATTGTTGGCGGAAATATTTATGGTAATTTAGGGAAGGGTTTTCAATCGGGAAGGATTTTTGTCTGGGGAAAGGTTGCCGGCAAAATTGATACTAAGGAGATTGAAGGGGGATATATCTATTTAAACAGTAAGAAAACTTCCTTTTTTAAGCGAATTATGTCAGGTTTTGATCTTAAAATAAAAGTCCAAAAATTATCGGAAGGCGGGTATCTTTATATAAATAAGGAAGAGGATATTAAGGATCTGCTATAACGTATAAAACAATCCGTTGACATGGAACTATAGCAATAATAATTAAATTTTTAATAGGTGCAATTTTTAATGTTAAATAAAACCCGGGAGAAGATAAAAACCCTGAAAGATATGATAAGCATTGTTAAGAGATTGCATTCGGAAGGGAGAACAGTTGTTTTCACTAACGGTTGTTTCGACATAATTCATGCCGGCCATATTTTTTATCTTGAAAAAGCCAAAGAATTTGGTGATTTTTTAATAGTCGGGCTTAATAGTGATGTTTCAATCAGAAAAATTAAAGGAGAAAAACGTCCATTAATACCTCAAAAACAGAGGGCTATAGTTTTGTCAGCCCTTGAATGTGTTGATTATGTGTTAATTTTTGATGAAGAAAATCCGTTAAAGCTTATATCTCTTTTAAGTCCGCATATTCTGGTAAAAGGGGGCGATTGGACAAAGGAGAATATTATTGGAAGGGATATAGTAGAAGAAAAAGGGGGTAAGGTTTACAGCCTTCCTTTATTAAATGGGGTGTCTACTAGCGGTATAATTGAAACTATTTTAAAGAATTTCAAAAATTAATAAGGGTCAGAATATAAAATTATTGATTTATCTTAAAGGAAAGAGTATATAATTATTCATTAAACAACTTGCTCCCCGGTAGCTCAGTTGGTAGAGCGGGTGGCTGTTAACCACTTGGTCGCTGGTTCGAGTCCGGCCCGGGGAGCCAATCTTTAACCCCACATCTCCTTCAACAATTTTTGACAAATATATGCAGACATTCCTTTTTAGTAAACAAACTTTTTTGTATAACCTCAAAATCAATGCCTTTACTTCTGAGATACTCAAATTTGCCCAAGGAGAGAAAGGATCTATTTGTTAAGGCATAGGTATTTTTTAAGGTTCATTCTTTAAAATCCCTTAAGATTTTTTCAAAAATAGGTTTTAGCGAGGTGCAGTTCTTCTTTTATCCCAAATTTTACAGTAGACAGCTACACTAAAATCTGGGATAATGGCGCAAGTCTTAAGAAAAGCTGGAAGAGAAACTGAATAAACTTTAAATTCGCATACTTGCCGGTAAAAAATTTCTGAGAAGGCCTGTTTCACTATAGGGCTTTTTTTGGGGAAGCCGGATAATATAGTGTTTTTTGAATCAGATAGTTAAACTATCTGCTGAATAAAGTTTTATTAAGATATTTACGGGCTTCTCAATTCATATAAATCGTTAAATAAAAAAACATGAGCCGCCGGTTGCCTGAAGAGCTTGAAGGAAAAGAATTAACCCCCCTTTGTATTGCCATAAAACGTATCGAGGCAAAAAATATAGAATCGGTACTTGACAGATCAACAATAGATTATACCTTTGAAATTACGCCTACTATTGGAAAAAGTATTTTCAGCATCATATTCGGAAGTGTTAAAAAGGGAGTGATATTTCTTGTCCCTAATGATCAGTATGAATATTGCAAAAGGTTATTGGAGGGGGCGGGGCTTGCAAATCTTATTATTGAATGATGGGGATCGTTCTTTTCTGTAGCCCTTCACGGTTGTCGGTTCAAAGTTTAGAAGTTTTTTCAATGAACTATGCAAAGATTGAAGCATTTTGGGTATTGATTTCAACTCTTGAATTAATTCTTTCGCATCTAAGTCAGAAAATATATTAACCTCTCGTGAAATATAAATCTGTGGTCTCTTCTCCGCAGCCGATCCTTGTGCAATATTTATAAACCTTTGGAAATCCGGAATACTCTTTCTTTCACTTCCTTCCGCAATATTTGATGGAATAGATATAGATGACTTCAAAAGAGAACCGCATAATTCTCCTTTACTGTCTGTTTTTTTCAACGGTGAACCGATAACTGTAAACCGTGAACGGTTACTATTTTCTTTAGTTAAATTGTGCTATAAATAACTATGAAGTCCCGATAAAATGAGATTTACCCCCAGATAAGTAAAGATTACAGCAACAAATCCAATAATAGAAAGGACGGCGGTTTTTTTCCCTCTCCACCCCTGGGTAATACGGGCATGTAAAAAGGCGGCATAAATAAACCATGTAATTAATGACCATGTTTCTTTAGGGTCCCAGCTCCAATAAGTACCCCATGCGTAATTTGCCCAGATTGCTCCCGTCATTATGCCCATTGTTAAAAGGGGAAAGCCTGCCAGGATACTTTTATAAATAATTTCTTCCAAAATCATTTTTTCTGGGAAATAGCTAAGCAACCCATTATTTTTTTTCTTTTCCCCACCGGTTCCTTTTGTAATAATCAGATACATGATACTGGTGCCGCATGATACTGTAAAGGCGGCATACGCTAAAAAACAGGTGGTTACATGAGATATTAGCCAGTTGCTTTGCAGGGCAGGGATTAAGGGTTCTATACCAGAATGCAAAAAGAGGGAATAAGCCATTGACAGAAAAGCGAACGGCACTACAAAAGCCCCTATAATCCTGTTTTTATATTGGAACTCAAATATAAGATAAATAAGTACAATACTCCATGCAAAAAATACCATAGATTCGTAAAGATTGGTCATAGGAGCATGGCCTGCCCCAATCATATGGGAGTAAATCCATCTCCATATTAAAGTAATAGTTTGAGATACAAAACTACCACGTGGTGCAGAAATTTATAATCTGCACAAGGAAATGCTTAAAAAGGAGTTATTAAATGAATTTTGACGATGAAACAGTAGACGTACTATACAAAGAAGTTAA
>JAXHUS010000071.1:0-3905 GCA_034189305.1 Thermodesulfobacteriota bacterium
ATATTAAGGGATTTTCCATGATAAGGGTACGGTACGAGGATATATATAAACCGGACGATGTATATTCTTATGTTCCCGCTATAAGAAGAATTCGCCGTTTAACCGGTGCTGACGTAACAGATCCTATGCTTGGAAGTGATATCTGTTATGATGATTTTGAAACATTCAGGCAAAAGATAAATCCCGATATGAGTTTTAAAATATTAGAAATTAAGGACTTTCTGGTTCCATGTCATTATGGAGAAAAGCCAAAGGAGAATATAAAGGAGAATATCTTTCAATCTGTATGGGAAGTAAGGCCGGTATGGCTGCTTGAGATAAATACAAATGATCCCAATTATGCTTACAGCAGACGGATCCTTTACCTGGACAAAGAAGATGGCGCCTTTGAATGTCATAGTGGAGAAAATTATGATCAAAAGGGAAGGCTGTGGAGAACAAATGGCCCAATATTATGGGCAAGAGATTGCAGCACCTCATTTAATTGTTGGTTTAGCGGACTTTACTTAGACCAGTTATCGGGACATTCCACATTAATGGATATGCAACCGGAATTAAAAAATCCTCATATCCCTGAAAGCAAATACTCTGTCAGGGCATTATTAAAGGAAGCAAAATAGTAACTTATTCAAATTTGAGGATTTTTACCTATATAGGTGAATGACTTCAATTTTTATATTACATTATAAAAATAATATAAACTTAATTCTGAAAGATAAAATGCTTTATGAATACTTTTACCGAAATACTCCGTCCTGTGGACGGGGATGAATGGTATATAATAATTTTTAAGATTTCTTTACTATTTTATAAATAATCCTGTAAAGTAAATGAAAGATTAGTTACCTCAAAGAACTTTATCTCACCAAAAATTTCTATTTACAATCCTCCTTAATAGATAGTACTTTATAATAATCTTTTCCAATTCAATAATTTTATTTATTTATTGAAATGGAAAAGAAAAGGTATCCTTTGATATTTCTCAATAAACTGCAATTTTGTTTTCAATTACAAAGACCTTGTTTTTAAAATGATATCCGCAATAATTCTTGCTGCCGGTGAATCAAAGAGGATGGGAAGACCGAAGCAGCTTTTATCCCTTGGAAATCAAACGGTTATCCAGCGGGTTGTTGATAATTTTGTCAATTCAAAGGTGGATGAGGTTATAGTTGTTTTAGGTTTCTGCTGGAAAGAAATAGAATTCTCCATTCAGAATAAGCCTATTAAAACTGTATTAAATAAAGCTTATTCCAATGGAATGAGTTCTTCCATAAGAAAAGGATTAAGTTCCCTCAGTCGTGAATCAGATGCTTTCTTCATTGCTCTGGGGGATCAACCCCTTATTAAAAAAGATTTGATTAATATGCTTATTGAAAAATTTGAAAATAGTAAGAAAGGAATCATCGTCCCTGTTTTTAAAGGAAGAAGGGGGCATCCGGTACTATTCAGTTCCAGATATAAGAAAGATTTTAATATTCTCAAAGGTGATGAAGGAGGTAAAAGGATTTTATATTCAAATAATGAAGATATTCTGGAGGCTGAAGTAGAAACCGAAACAGTTCTTTTTGATATGGATGAAAAGAAGGATTATGAGTATATAAAAAGCCTTTTTATTAATAAACCTGCATGACCAAAAGTCACAACCAGGCATGAAAAAAGTATACGGAAGACAGAAGACAGAATTCAGGGGGGATCGGAATAATTTATTTTACAAACATTTCCTTCCGACTCCTTTATTCTGACTTTTAGAATTCGCTATTCTCATATAAGAAGTTAATTGTTCAATAAAGGTTGGGGATATTTTGAATAAAAATTTTAAAATTTTTCATCATTTTACTCTTAAAGGGGCTTTAGATATTCAGGAAAAAGAGGTGATAAGCCTTGTAGGAGCTGGAGGGAAAACTACTTTGATGTTTGCCCTGGCAGGGGAATTAACAAAGACAGGCAAAATTATAATCACTACCACCACTACCAAAATATTTACTCCGACTTCTTCACAGAGCCCTTTTTACTTTTTATCTTCAGATGAGAACATAATAGAAAAGACTCTTTTAAGCAAAATAAGTAATTATCAACATATAACCATTGCCAGTGAAAAAATAGCAGAATCCGGTAAATTAAAAGGAATCCCACCTTCAATGATAACCAGGCTTTCTAAAATAGATTCTGTATCTCATATTATTATTGAGGCAGACGGGGCGGCAAAAAAACCCCTTAAGGCCCCTGCTTCTTATGAACCAGTGATTCCTGAAAGTACTACTTTGGTGGTTGCTGTAGTAGGACTCGATACTCTGGGATGCCCATTGGATGAGAAAAATGTATTTCGTCCGGAAATCGTCTGCAAACTGACAGACCAGAAAATTGGAAGCCATATAACAGAAGAGACTATTGCTACGGTAATAACACATCCTTCGGGTATTCTAAAGGGCAGCCCTCTAAAAGCAAGAATCATGGTATTTCTTAATAAAACAGACAGAATAAAAGACCATGAAAATGTAAGAAGGCTTGCTGAAAATATTTTAAAAAAAAGAGCATACCCCATAGAGCGAGTAGTTTTAGGACAGGCAAAAAATATAAAAACAAAAAAAGAAGTGGTATCCTTATTGGAATAAATAATTTAGATAAAATGGCTGACTAAAAGTGGAAAAGATATTTAAGTTGTGTTATAAAGAATTATAATAAATGAAATCCCTTAAATGTAAAAAATGGAATCTTTGGATTTAACAGATTTCAAGTCAACTTTTACCGGTTTAGAGGACATAAAAGATGGGTTTAAACTTCTGGAGATGTTTTTTGAATATGCTGTAGCAGGAGGTGCCTTTATTGTTGATACTAAAGGAGTAATTAAATATGCCAATAGAAAGTTTTTAGATTTTTATAATCTCACAAAGGAAGACGCAAAAGGAACCCCTATAGGTCAGATTACAAAGGAAGACGGCATGATGAGGGTAATCAGAACCGGGAAAATTGAAGTTGGAGATATTATAGAAAAAGGAAATATAAAGGTTGTAATTAATAGAATCCCTTTAAAAGAAAACGGCAAGGTAATAGGAGCAATCGGCATAGGATTATTTAAGGATATCAATGCGTTAAAGGAATTGTATAAAAAGATTGAAGTTCTTGAAGCAAAACTTGAATTCTATCAAACTAAATTTGATTCTATTTACAGCGCTCATTATACATTTAAAAATATCATCGGTCAGAGTCCAAAAATTATGGCAACAAAAAAGCTTGCGTTTAAAGCCGCTCAAACCACTTCACCAATAATAATCCATGGAGAAAGTGGAACCGGTAAGGAACTTTTTGCCCATTCTATTCACATGGCAAGCCCGAGAAGCAAAAAGGATTTTATATGCGTAAACTGTTCGGCTATACCTAAGGACCTTGTAGAATCCGAACTTTTTGGTTATGAGGCCGGGGCCTTTACAGGCGCAGAAAGGAGAGGAAAACCCGGAAAATTTGAAATAGCCCACAGAGGAACCATCTTCCTGGATGAAATTGGAGATATGCCTGCTGAAATGCAGGCAAAAATTCTTCGAGTTCTGCAAGAAAAAGTAATAGAAAGGGTGGGAGGAAGAAAACCGATAAAGGTTGATTTCCGCTTAATTACTGCTACAAATAAAGATATATCAAAGCTTTTAGACCTGGGGCAATTTCGATCCGACCTTCTTTATCGCCTCAGGGTAATTGAGATAAAAATTCCTCCCCTGCGGGAAAGGAGGGAAGACATTCCCCTTTTAGTAGACTATTTCCTTGATAGAGCAACTAAAGAAAGGGGAATAAAAAAAATAGACATTACAAAGAAGGCATTAGATTTTCTTAAAAATTACAATTTTCCTGGAAATGTGAGGGAATTATTGAACATTATTGAAGGAACTATAGATTTAATAGATAAAGATACTATT
>JAXHUS010000072.1:0-2054 GCA_034189305.1 Thermodesulfobacteriota bacterium
GCCTGGGCTTTGAAAAATACATTTCAAAAGATTTTAAAGATTTTTTCAACTATTGGCCATGACTATCTTAAGGAGAGGAAAAATGATTTATATCATTTGTGTGAAAGAGTTTTAAGGAACCTAACAGACAAAGACCATTTTAACCTTTCTGATATCCAGGATAAGATAGTAATTGTAGCCCACGACCTCTCACCTGCCGATACTATACAGATAGATATAAAAAAAATATTAGGTTTTGCAACGGATATGGGTGGAAAAACTTCTCATACCGCAATTATAGCCCGTGCATTAAAAATACCGGCAATCGTGGGTCTTAAAAGTATAACCCAGATAGCGAAAGACGGAGATTTTATTATAATAGATGGAACCACAGGCAAGTTAATTATTAATCCGACAGATATAATATTTAAGGAATATACGGACAAAAAGCATGAATATGAGTATCAAGAGAGGGAATTAAAGAAATATAGGGACCTAATATCTGAAACTATAGATGGCTATAATATTAAAATTCAGGCTAATATTGAGCTTGCCGAGGAGGTAACTTCAGTTGTTGATAGTGGGGCAGAAGGAATCGGCCTTTATCGTACCGAATTTCTCTATCTGGGCAGAGAAGATCTTCCAACAGAAGACGAACATTTTGAAATTTATAGAAAAGTAGCTAAAGAGGTTTCCCCCAATTTTACCACAATAAGAACCTTTGATCTGGGAGGAGATAAATTTACATCCCAGCTTAAATTGTCTGAAGAAATGAATCCCGCTATGGGGCTTCGAGCAATCCGGTTTTGTCTTAAATATAAAAATCTGTTCTATACTCAGCTTAGAGCTATCCTTCGGGCAAGTGCCTATGGAAAAATTCGTATCCTTTTTCCAATGATTTCAGGTGTTGAAGAAATTCTGGAGATTAAAGGTATTTTAGAAGAAATAATGAAGGATTTAAAGAAAGAAAGGGTTTTATTTGATGAGGAAATTAAAATTGGAATTATGGTTGAAATACCTTCGGCCGGTGCTATCGCCGATTTACTTGCCAGGGAGGTGGATTTTTTCAGTATAGGAACAAATGATCTTATACAGTATACCCTTGCAATTGATAGAGTGAATGAATATGTATCATATCTTTATGAACCTTTGCATCCGGCAGTTTTACGTTTTATTAAAAATACAATAGAAGCCGGTCATGAAGCTGGAATAACGGTCAGTATGTGTGGTGAAATGGCTGGAGAGTCTCTCTACGTTCCTATTCTAATAGGACTTGGGATTGACGAATTAAGCATGAATCCGTTATCTATTTTGAGTGTCAGGAAAATTGTACGTAATATAACATATGAAGCATCACAGAAGATAGCAAAAGATATACTTCAGATGAAAAGTGGAAAAGATATTGAAGCATATCTTCGTATAATAAATGAAAGAAAGGATGAAAGAAGAATTTTTGGAAAAATAAAACCTTAATAGCCTTAATAGTATAGGAATTTGCATTTTATATATCAAATGGATATTGTTATTAAATAATCAGCCCATGTCATTTTAAGATTAAATGAATTCTGATTTTCCCTTGACGGTTGACCGCATGTTGGCGATTTTTTAAAAACTTTTTTACGTGTAGCGGCAAAAAAACCGAGTCAATTTTTAATAAGCTTCATAAAAAATGTAAGATTTTTTTAATAGTCCTCGTATTTAATTATATATAGAGACTTATGGATCTTAAAAAATGACATTGGGATCCTTGACCTTTTAAAGCACAAACCGGTCTATAACAATCATTGATGGTTAAGAAAAGTTACAGCTATTATGTTTTAACCTCGGGAATGTTGGTAATTTAGATATTGTTTGGGTTATAGAAATTTTTAAGGTTAAAAGTTTTGCCAAATTTTATTCCGGAAGATAAAATCAATGAAATAAAAGAAAGAGCGGATATATTAGATGTAATTTCCGGTTATCTCGCTTTAAAGAAGGCAGGAAGTAACTATAAAGCACTCTGTCCCTTCCATTCCGAAAAGACCCCTTCCTTTATGGTAATTCCTTTTAAAGGATTTACCATAAAGGAAGGGGTC
>JAXHUS010000073.1:0-2592 GCA_034189305.1 Thermodesulfobacteriota bacterium
TAATTCCAATGCCTTTTGGTATAAAGATTTTAAAATAAAATTTTTTACTCTATATATACCCTTTATCTGCCTTACTAAAAGTTCTGAATCGCAAAATATAAAAATATATTCTGCGTTTAAATTCCATGCCTCTTTTAAGGCAATCAAAAAGGCTTTATATTCAGCTACATTATTTGAACAAATGCCCAGATATTCTGAAATTTCCTTTATTACTTTACCGGATTCGTCAATAATCAAAATCCCTGCCCCTGCTTCGCCTGGATTTCCTTTGGATGCTCCATCTATGTATATTTTCAACCTCTTATACATTATCCAATGCCAATTAAGAGTTAAAAGTTAATACTGAAGAATGTTAAAACAGTTATTACTGAATGAACTGTTGCCTATTTATGAAGTGTTATGAAATTCTACTGTGAATTGGAAAAGGTCGAAAAAACGAATTCTGGAAAAACTACGGTTAAGTTCCTTTCTGACGCCATCAAAACAAGTAAAAAATAACTCATCATCCTTAATTACCTTCCCAGTATAAAATCCTATGACAATGGGGACAGAAAAAAAAATCATCCGATTCTTTTTTTAGATTGTTGAATAACTGGGGAGGAATATTCATAAAACAACCGCAACATAATTCATTACGAGCTGGTACAACGGCAATACCACCTTTCTTGTTTATCAGAGTTTTGTAATGATCTAATATTTTTCCATCTATTTCCTCTAATAATAATTCCTTAAGCTCAATGTCACTTTTTAAGCTGTTTTCCAGATTATTTAGCTCTTCCTCCAGGGCTTTCTTTTCAACTTCAATCTTCCCTTTAATTTCTGTAATGGTTTTCTCCGTTTTCTCAAGACTTTTCTTCATAGTATCCTGATCTTCCATCTGATATAGTATTTCCTCTTCTTTGTAGCTGCAAAGTTCCTCAGCTTCTTCAATCTCTTTTAGAAGGGCTTTATATTCCTTATTCGTTTTAACCAGATTTACCTGAGACTTAAATTTATTAAGTTTTAAGGCAACATCATCAAGTTCAATCTCTTTTTTGCGTCGTTCTTTATTCAATAATTCTAATTTTTCTTGTTCAGAATTAAATTTATTTTGATATTCACTAAGCTGAGATTTTAAAGATTCAATTTTTTTGGGGGAAATTTTGCGGAACTCATAAGCTTTAGATATCCGCTGATCAACTCCCTGGAGTTTTACCAGCAGTTCTAATTTTTTTTGCAATCATTTCTCCTTTTTGTCTTCTCGCCATAATAAAAATTTAAATTATATTAATGGGCCCACCTGGGATCGAACCAGGGACCTACCGGTTATGAGCCGGTGGCTCTACCAGTTGAGCTATGGGCCCGTAAAATAAAACACACTAAATTATATAATATTTTATTTTTCTAAGAAAGACTTTAATTTTTTATTTCTATTTGAATGTTTCAATTTTTTTAAAGCCTTTTCTTCAATTTGTCTTATCCTTTCTCTGGTAACGGTGAAACTCTGTCCAACCTCTTCTAGAGTATGTTCATATCCATAACCAATCCCAAATCGCATTCTAATAATTTTTTCTTCTCTGGGGGTTAAAGTGGCTAAAACCTTCCTAATCTCATAAGAAAGTCCTGCTATTGAGACAAAATCGAAAGGTGATAAAATCCTGTCATCCTCTATAAAATCGCCGATATGACTATCTTCATCTTCACCTACCGGAGTTTCCAAAGAAAGGGGCTCTTTAGCAATTTTAAAAATCCAGCTTACTTTCTCCAGAGGAATTTTCAGTTTTTCTGCAATTTCTTCCGGTGTAGGTTCTTTCCCCTTTTCCTGAACTAAGAAACGAGATACCCTGGTCAATTTATTAATAGCCTCAATTATATGTACTGGAATTCTTATTGTACGAGCTTGATCAGCTATTGCTCTTGTAATAGCCTGACGAATCCACCATGTGGCATATGTACTGAATTTATAACCACGATTATACTCAAATTTATCAACAGCTTTACTAAGGCCGATATTACCTTCCTGTACAAGGTCTAAAAAATGTAAGCCTCTATTTGTATATCTTTTTGCAAGATTTACCACCAATCTCAGGTTTGCTTTAATCAGTTCTTCTTTAGCCTCCTTTACCTCATTTGTCCAGGTAATAATATTTTTTAAAACTTTTCTTAATCGAATTTCTTTGAAACTTTGTTCATCTTCAATATTTCTTATCTTTTTATATAAATCTCTTGATACCTTTAGAAATACTTTTTTTTCCTCATTTGACAGGGAGGTTTTATCCAAAAAATTTTTTACCTTTCCTGGATAAAACTTAAAATTTTTTCCTATTTCATCTAAATATTCCTCCTTAAACCCCTTACTTAATAAAAAACTATTATATTCCCTTTTATAGCTATCTATTTGAGATAAAATATGTTCAAATTTGTTTGTAATCCTTCTTAATAAATGTTTACTTAAACTTATGCTTTCAAGTATATTTACAATTTTTTCCCTGTTTGTCCTGATCTTTTTTTTAACTTCCTCATAATCTTTTTTATTCATTCCTTGTTTTATCTCAAATTGAAGCTTTTCATTTTCCTTAAATAAATCTTTTACATTTGAAATTAAATTAAAAA
>JAXHUS010000073.1:2602-3582 GCA_034189305.1 Thermodesulfobacteriota bacterium
CTCATCATAATCATCAAAAAAATCCTTTATATTTGCTTTGCCATCTTCTAAAAGATCGGATAGAATAGTAAACTCTCTTATAGTCAATTGTGAATCTATCAAGCTTTTTATCAACTTTTTACGTCCCATCTCAATTCTTTTGCATATCCTTCCTTCCTCATTTTTCCCAAGTATTCTGGTTGAGGCTATTTCCCTTAAATACATCTTTATTGAATCTAAATGTAATGCTTTTGTTTCTTTAAAATTATAAATTTTTTCTACATCATTTCTATCTTCATTCCCTTCTACTTTAATTTCAATGGCAGGATACTCGGTAACTCCTGTTGTCTGATTGTTATTCATTCTTTTATTCATTTTTATTTAATCCTGTAGTTTTTTTAATCTTCTTTTTTCTTCAATTAATGCCTGTTTCGACTTAAGAAGATTCATTAATTCAGCTTCATCAGAAGAATTCCTGATCATAATATTTAGCTTTTCCGCTTCTGCCAAAAGCCGTTTTGACCTTATTCTCCGTATGCATTCCTTACTTGTTTTAACAGGATCATCTCCAAATTCATCAGCATCTAAAATAGTTTCAGCTACAAAATTTTTTAAATCATCATCCTCAATAAAATTGATTATTACATCCGGTTCTAAAGATGTTCCCTCCCTCGACCTTTTTAGAATCATCAGAAAAAGTTTTTGTAATCCTTCATCAGAAAAATCAGCAATCCCCAAATCATTATTAATTTTCGGTATAATTTCCGGATTCTTTAAAATCAATTTTAATAAGAACTTTTCAGGAGTTTGTAATCCTTCCTCTCCAGGATCATTATTAATAATGGTCTTAGAACCTGGTGCAGGTTTTAATCTCTGAATAATTAATTCATCCTTTATATTTAATTTCCGTGCAAAATCCTGAATATAAAGATTCCTTGTCAGATGGTCTCTAATGCTTTTAAACAAAGGAATCGCTTTATCTATAACCGGTTATAGATAAA
>JAXHUS010000074.1:0-2476 GCA_034189305.1 Thermodesulfobacteriota bacterium
ACAAATTCCCAGTACATGAAATTTGTGAAAGAAACCGGATATGAAAAGCCTCTGTTTATTGATAATGATAAATTTAACGGGGACAGGAAACCGGTGGTTGGAGTAAGTTGGTTTGATGCACAGGCTTATGCCCGATGGGCAGGTAAAAGGCTTCCCACGGAAGCGGAATGGGAAAAGGCGGCAAAAGGCAAGGAGGGATTTATTTATCCCTGGGGCAATAAATTTCTTCCTGAAAAGGCCAATATTGACGGTATATATAACCATACAACCAATGTGGATGCGCATCCTGACAGTAAAAATTCTTATGGCTTATTTGATATGGTTGGAAATGTCTGGCAGTGGATAAATGACTTATATTCTGAAAAATACTATGCAGTTTCCCCTGGAAAAAATCCTCCCGGTCCACCAGAAGGCAGTTCTAATAAACGCATAGTCAGGGGAGGAGCCTGGAATTCCTTTAATATCCATGCAAGGTGTTCTTTCAGGTTTTTCAAATCTCCCGATACTAAGGATAACCATACCGGTTTTCGGTGCGTATTTGAAAATAATAAAGGGACTGAAAAATAAAATGACAAATTCCCAGGCAGGAAATGTCAAATGAAGTTCAAAATCCAAAAGACAAAAAAATGTTATTTGTTAATAGTTATATGTTAATTGAAAAGAAAGAATTCAGGAGGCAGAACAAAGAGTTTATAAAATTCCGATCCCCATGAATTCTGGCTTCTGGCTTCAGTATTCTTTTTTTGTACCTGGTTGTGACTGTAAGTCATTTAGGTTATTGGAAAGTAAAGGCTTATTTTACAAATAACAAATAACTGTTAACGTATTTGACATTTGAACTTTTAAGTATGGAGGGTATTTTTAGATGGAAAATAATGATATTGTCCGGAAAGAAATAGTGCCTAAAAATCAAGAACCTGATTATACTATGTCTTTTCCGGTTTCGGCCAATGATACCCTTCCCCCTGATGAAAAGGTAAAGATTTTAAGTGAACTTTTGAATTTTACAAAGGAGGTATCCTCCAAAAAAGATCTGAATAATTTATTAACTTATATTGTTCCACGGATAACCTCCATGTTAAATTCTGAAAGAAGCAGTGTGTTTATAGTAGATTATGAAAATAAAAAAATTTACACCCGCTTTGCAGAAGGAAAGGGAATAAAGGAAATCAGGCTCCCCTTGCATACCGGTGTAGTCGGTCATACAATAGATAATAACGAAATTATTAATATTAAAGATGCATACAAGGATGACAGATTTTGTATTGATGTGGACAGAAAAACCGGATTTATAACAAAAAACATTCTAAGTATACCCCTTACAAGTCATGAAGACAGGGTTATAGGAGCCCTGCAGGTTCTTAATAAAAAGGACGGCATATTCACAAAAGCTGATGAAGATTTACTTGCCACCATCTCATCCCATATAGGCATTTCAATCGACAATGTTTTAAAAATAAGTGATTTTGAGAAACTTGTCACCCCTCCTAATAAAGTAAAAAAATATCGTATATCTTCTGAGTGTCTGGGAGAGATTCTGCTAAAAAATAAGATGATAAGCTGGGAAGACTATCGAGACACATTAAATGAGGTAAAAGAAACAGGTGAACGTTTGGGGAGGTTACTCATTGACAGAAGGGTGCTATTACAAAGAGATGTTTTAAGCGCCCTGGCAGGTCAGCTGGATATAGATTTTATAGAACAGGATGAGGAGATATCAAAAAATAATGTGAGCAAGCTTCTTACACCTGATGAATCTCAAAAATACAAAGCCATACCCATATCCCGAGACAAAAAAAAGGTAAAAATGGCCATGATTGATCCTACTGATGTAATGGCCATTGATGATCTGGAATTTATTACTCAAAGTACAGTGGTTCCATGCCTTGTCAGTAAAGATTACTTTGATAAAAAGTATTTTATAAGTTATGGGGAACAAAAAAGGGTGGAGATATCTGAGAAAGAAGTGGAAATAGATAATAAGAAAGATTATGAAACTCACCAGATTACCAGCTGGCCCATTATCAAAATTGTTAATTACTATCTATACAGGGCCATGGAAACCAGATCAAGCGACATACATTTTGAACCCACTGAAAAATATTTTATAATCAGAAATAGAATTGATGGCGTGATGCATGAGATGGTGTCCCTCCCTAAAAATATCCATCCTGAAGTAACATCCAGGGTAAAAATATTGTGTGATATGAATATAGCCGAGCGTCGAGTTCCCCAGGACGGCAGGTTTTCCTTTAAGTTTGATGTGAGAAGTATTGATGTGAGGGTTTCCACATTCCCCACCGTTCATGGAGAGAAGATAGTCATGAGGCTTCTGGAAAAGGGGGCATTAAAACAAGATCTCCATGCCTTGGGAATGGATTCATATTCCTTAAATCTTTTTAAGGAAAAGATTGCCACCCCTCATGGTATGATATTACTTTCAGGGCCCACCGGAAGCGGTAAGACAACGACTCTG